>JANOXZ010000266.1:0-2593 GCA_031418695.1 Synechococcales cyanobacterium VAR_35_metabat_10 | reverse complement strand
GCAAGCCTGGTGTACTCGAGAAGTGCATCCATGCCGACAATCCAATCGTCATCCGTGATTTCTACCGTCGTTGTCGCAAGCACCGTATTGCCTTCAATTTCGTAGGAAAAATACAGTCGTGCGCCCGCGCTTAGATGTTTTGCGAAATCAGCGAATACCTCGAAATGCGGAAGGTTTCGAACATCGGCTAGATTCCAGCGCGATAAGTCGTTGGTGATCTCCGCTCGTGGTGGAATCGTGTCGTCCGAGTGTCGAATAAACGTCGAGATGGCCATCAAGCCACTCCACCCCGCAACTTCTATGCGAAGTTGGTCGGTGCCGCCCGATACGTACCCGTCCATGTCGTCAAACGCGATGCGTTGCGCGCTATTTGGGTACTGGATCCATACCTTTTGCCTGATCGGCGTTCGCTTGGACAAGAGCCCGAACGTGCCGTGAATCGTTTCGGCCGATATGTGCTCGAACAGCGGCGATCCGCGGATAGTCACAGCGCTTGCATGGACTTCAAAATCGTCTCCTCGCGAGACAAACGCCAGCGCTTTCTCTTTCATATCCACACCTCTGCTGAGATCGATTTGGAAGTGCAGGGTGACCGGCACTTCGGCAGAGATGTCAAACTGTGTAACACCGTTGGCGTGCGACGATTTGATGCGGAATCTCGGATCGATTGTTTGCAGTGAGCGCTCAGCTGCTGTGTGAACATTTCTGATGGCGAACGGTATCCGTGTGCTATTAGACCCGACAAACGCCGCGACCAGTGTGTCTGTCGCGTCGTTCTCTCCCGGCAGTCTGCACCCGCGTTCACTCGCCGCCGCTCGTTCAGCGTCGCTTTTCCATTTTCGCAATAGCGAAACGGGATAGGACGCAACGTCGCGATCAATTTACGTCGCGTGGTTTCCGCACAACCAAATCCCGTTTGCAAATGCGCTTCGCTGTTGAGACGAAAGGCTCCGGTCATACCGCTGCCCACCACTCGCGGCGGCAGTAATATGTGCAGCTACTCCAATGCTGGCGACGCTTTCATCACCCAGCGTTGGCCCCGTGGTCGGCACTCTGCAGTTGGGGTTCGAGCATCGACCGCCGACGCGATCGCGAAGCTTCACCTGGACGGCTCGCGAAAAGTTGTCCCTTGGATTTGATCCCATGCGAAGTAGTGGCGGAATTTCCTAGAGTGATACGCAATGCTATCGGCTAGCTAGGCATACACATACCCGGGCCACATGAAACGCGATCAGGACGCATCTGAAAACGAATTGCGGGAGGACGATTTTATAGTGTTTACTAGGGGGAAAGGCCGCCTGCCCCGTCCTCTCCCCTTCTCTGCCCGCCGGGGCGTGGGGTCGGCAGTTCGATGCAACGATTCGAGACCGCTGAAGAATTTTTGCTTGCCGCCGAACTAGGCCCACTGTCTGCATCCTCTCCCCGCCAGGCTACGCTGCGACAACCCCTCGCCACCAGAAATCGACTACGCATGCGGCAAGTGATCGCTGCGATTTCGCTCATCGCGAACGTGGTGCTCGTGTATTGGCTGAACAAGTGAGCACCGCGCTTTTTTTTGCCATCAGCTTCGCGTTGAAACGACCCTTTCATATGGGCAACCAGCACGATTCTCTATAAAGTCGGTTATTGGCTAATTATCCTATTTTTCCCATATTAAGTAAGGCTTTCGCCAAAAGCTGTTGCGACAATTTCTCAATTTTTGCAGATTGTTCGGGCAGCGCAGATTGTCACAACAGTCATAATGAGCGCACCCAAATTTCGCGCGTATTCGCGTCGAGGAAATTCCATGTTCGCCCCATCAATTGTGTCGACAGCCATGCCAAAAGTGGCGTTGCTCGCAGCGCTTTTCGCTGCGTCTTCGCTCGCCTTCGCGCAGCAAAAAGTGAGCTTCCAGAGCAACTGGTTTGCCCAGGCGGAGCATGGCGGCTTGTACCAGGCGGTGGCTGAAGGCACGTACAAAAAATACGGCCTGGATGTGACGGTGAAGATGGGCGGCCCGCAGGTGAATGGCCTGCAATTGCTCGCTGCCGGGCAGGTGGATATTTTCATGGGCTTTGATATTCAGAACTACAAAGCCTGGGAGCAAGGCGTGCAGGCGGTGAGCGTCGGCACTTTTTTTCAGAAAGACCCAATTGTGGTCATCGCGCATAACGACGTGAAAACCTTCGCCGATTTGAAGACAAAAACCGTGCTGGTGTCGACTGATGGCCAGACCAATTGGTGGCCGTGGGCGAAGGCGAAATACGGCTTCAAGGACGAGCAAACGCGGCCTTACACATTCAACGTGCAAGCGTTTTTGGCTGACAAAAATGTTGCGCAGCAGGGCTACTTGACGTCGGAAACGTTGGCAGTGCAAAAGGGCGGAGTTAAGGACGCCAAAGTGTTTTTGCTGGCGGACTTGGGCTATCCACCGTACACCGAAACGATCACCGTGCTCAAGAAAACCATCGACAGCAATCCGAAGATGATCGAGGCGTTCGTCAAGGCCACGATGGAAGGCTGGAAGAGCTATCTCAAAAATCCGGCACCGGGCAATGTGCTGATCAAAAAGACAATCCAGCGATGACCGATGAGCTGCTTGCCTACGGTCTGC
>JANOXZ010000265.1:0-2884 GCA_031418695.1 Synechococcales cyanobacterium VAR_35_metabat_10 | reverse complement strand
GACTTCACGGATAACTGGCTTAGCGAATTCGCTCAAATAAATAGCCACGATCGTTCCCATCGGGATTGCTACCAACAGGGCGACCAAAGTGATTACCACGGTGCCAGTTACTAGGGACAGAATGCCATATTTACCATCTTCTGCGCTGTCAGATGGTGCCCAAGTAGGATCAGTGAAAAATCGCCAGAGCGACACCTGAGAAAAAAAGCTTAGAGATTCATATAGCAAAATACCGATAATTGAGACGGTGATTGCCACACTAGAAAAAGCCGCCAAAAACAGAGCAACTTCAATTACTTTCTCGCCGATCTTTCGCCATTTTCGATCGGGCAAACTGGGTAGTGGATTGTCATTAATTTGCATAATTCATTTTTCTGACACATGCCAGAGGTTTGAATGAGATATTTTGATTTTCGTAGATAATAAAAAACTCGATGCTGTAAACGCTTTCAGATTACAGATGGAAGTACACCTTTGACAAGTAGCCAACGAATAAATCCTACATCGAGTTGTTTAAGTTGTGGTTATTACATTCGGTTGAGATAAGCTGATTTCAGCAAAACTGGATTCTATTTAGCTTCTTTCGCCAAAATTTCCTCGATTTTTAAGCCGATCGCTTCTTTGCCACCAAAGACTGTGCCCAGTTTTTTGGCCTTAACTTTTTCATTAATCTTGGTATAAGCAGCTTCTGGCAAGGGAATATACTTAGTTTCTGCACTAACTTTCGGAACTTGAGCCATGTAGTAATCTACAAACTCCTTCACTCCGGGCTTCTCTAAAGATTTGCTGCTTACATAAATAAGCAGCGGGCGAGACAATGGTGCGTAGGTGCCATTTTTTACGGTTTCGATCGAAGGCAATACAGCTCCTTTCCCACTATCGATACCAACTGCTTTGAGCTTAGTTTTGTTGGCTTCGTAATAGGAATAACCAAAGTAACCTAGGGCATTTTTATCCCCACTCACGCCTTTGACTGTTACGTTGTCATCTTCGGTGGCAGTGTAGTCTGTACGGCTCTCTTTTGCTTTGCCATTAATGGCTTCGGTGAAGTAGTCAAAAGTACCAGAAGCTTTGCCAGCACCAAATAAAGTCATCTTTGCATCAGGATATGCTGGATTCACATCTTTCCACTTCATTACCTTAGCGGTTGCTGCTGGCTCCCACATTTTTTTCAGGTCGGCAACTTTCATGGTGGCTGCCCAAGTGTTGGCAGGATTCACTACTACGGTAAGTGCATCATAGGCGATCGGAATTTCTAAATAATCAATGCCTTTGGCCTTACATTCATCAATTTCTTTCTGTAAAATTGGCCGAGAAGCGTCACTAATATCGATTTCACCTCGGCAGAACTTCTTGAAGCCGCCACCAGTCCCAGATGTACCTACAGATACTTTTTTGCCAGCGTTAGCTTTGCCGAAAGACTCGGCAATTGCTTCGCTAATTGGAAATACTGTGCTGGAACCATCAATTTTGATATCACCCGCTTTTGTCTCATCCGATCCACCGCTGCTGGCGCTAGTCGCTGCTGCATCTGGATTTTTCTTGGTTGGATCTGCGGCGTTGTCTGCTGTATTTTTGCAGCCTCCCAACATGGCCAAAGATATTGCTAGGGGCAAAAGGACAAGAGTTGCTTTGTGCTGATTGGCAAACATATTGAATTTTAGTAAGTATTTATACACATTTCCATCAAGGCTACTACAATTAGACTTCGGCAAGATTAAGCAACGGTTAAGCAGCAAAAATCGATCGCCATAGAACCCTAACAAAATTAAGTTAAATCTAGGTGCGCTTCATTCACTACCCGTAAAACCGCCGATCGATCTAGTGCTATCCCTATATCTATTAAACTCAACCACAGCAAAAACTCAATATTGCCCGCTGGTCCCACCAATGGCGAAAAGGTCAGCCCATGAGGAAACCAGCCCATTGATACAGCGGTAGTAAGAACTCCTTCGATCGCCCCCGCCTGTGTCGCAGCATCCCTCACCACCCCATTTTTGCCGATCGCTTCCCGACCGACTTCAAACTGCGGTTTGACCAATAGAACCAGCTCTTTATTGCCCACTAGTAAATTAGCTAAAGCCGGTAAAACTTTGCCCAAAGAAATAAACGATACATCCACTACTGCCAAATCTGGACGCAGGCTATCAACTTTGTAAAGTTGTTCGGCAGTTAAATTGCGCAGATTGACCCGCTCTTTTAAGATCAATCGATCGTCGGTGCGAATCTTCCAATCTACTTGACCATAGCCTACATCAATGCCATAGACTAGCTTAGCTCCCGATTGAAACAGGCAATCTGTAAAGCCGCCAGTAGAAATCCCGCCATCTAAGCAAACTCGATCGATCACCGACACCGGAAATTCCTCTAAAGCCTTAATTAACTTCTCGCCGCCTCTCGAAACAAAGCGGGGTCTTTGTTTGACTTCAATGAGGGCATCGATCGGCACTTCGGTACCCACTTTATCTACGATTTCGCCTTTTACCCGCACTTCCCCAGCCTGAATCAGCCGCTGAGCCAACTGCCGGGAAGAACAGAGTTCACGCTCTACCAATAATTTATCGAGTCTTAGTTTGGCCACAATTAGGAATAAAAGCTAAAATTACGGCAGATACCGCTTCACTCTAGCTTAGTTGAGGGTCTGACTATGTGCATTTGCATTAATTGTGAGTATGTCGATCGCTGTTCTACCTATCATGCGGTAGAAGGCCAACATGAACAGGCGCATCTGACTGAGCATCCAGATTTTGAGGCCACCGAACCCAGTATCAATGTCAATATCCGTCCCCAGGCCGACTATGTAGAAATGGAATGGGATGTGATAGGCTGCCTCAGTTTTAAACAAGACCAAGGAAAATGGGTAAGATTGCGTCCTGGTGAATTG
>JANOXZ010000264.1:0-2933 GCA_031418695.1 Synechococcales cyanobacterium VAR_35_metabat_10 | reverse complement strand
CATGATCGCCAATGGCCGCAAAACAGGCTCCTGGCAGGCCAACAAGCTTCTCACAGGTTCCATTGCCATCTCCGGCACGACTCCGCATCTTTACTGGAATGCTGAATCGCGCTGTAATCAATCCACAATAATTATTAGGTTAGTAAGCTAAAAGATAGATTGTTGGCATTACCCACTATGATTTTTGACGTGGATTGTTTAGATCTGTAGGGGCGGGTTTATGCTACTAATCTCGTTTTTAATAGAGACTTTAATCGAACCCGCCCTCCCCACTAGTAACTTAGAATTACTGCCAAGATCTACCCACCCCACCCTACGGGCACCCCTCCGAGGAGGGGATTTTCCCCAGGTGCTGCTCCCAGAAGAGGAGTTTTTGCTTTGGCGACTTCAGTCACCGGATGAGGCAGAGTTGCAGCGATTGCATCAGTGCTAATCTGCGTCAGCGAAATCAGCCAATTTGGTTGAACTCCTAGCAAGATAATCAGCGCAATCAGGACGATTGCCGGAACACGTTCGTAATTCTGGACTGTGGGAATATAGGTGAGATTGTTTTCCAGTTTTCCAAACAGAGCGCGATTGATAATAATCACGAAGTAGACAGAGGTTAAGCCAGTACTAGCGAGACAGATCAGCGTGGCGAGAGGGAACACGGCGTAGCTACCTTGGAAGGAGAGAAATTCTCCGATGAAGCCTACCATGCCAGGAATTCCGGCACTCGCCATCATTGCCATAATCAGCAGCGAACCAGTAAAGGGCAAACCGCGTTTGGGATTGAGTAAGCCGTGGAGTTTGGCGATATCGCGGGTACCGGTTTTGGCTTCGATAATGCCGACGAGGTTGAATAATAAGGCAAGGATTAAGCCGTGGGCAACCATTTGACAGACTGCGCCCAGGATACTGAGCGAGTTACCGGCGGCGGTAGCAAGTAAGACGTAGCTCAAGTGAGCGACAGAACTGTAGGCGATCGTCTTTTTGATATCGGTTTGTGCGATCGCAACCAAGCTACCATAGACAGCAGTAATGACCGCGATGATGCTCAACCACGGCGCGACGATTACCCACGCATCGGGGAATAAACCAAAGGCAAACCGGAGTAGCCCATAAGCACCTAACTTGGAGATAATCCCACCCAATAACATCGATACGGGTGTAGAAGCTTCGACATAGGCATCGGGTAGCCAAGTATGGAAGGGCACTAGCGGCATTTTAATCCCGAAACCGAGTAGGATAATGCACAGGAATAAGAGTTGTAAATCGGCAGGTAAATGAGTCGCAGCCAAAGATTGATAATCAAAGTTACCAGCCTTGGTAAACCACGCCCAACTTAAGAAACCTGCAAGCAGAATCATTCCCGATAGAGCTTGATAAATCAGGAATTTAGTTGCCGCATAACCGCGTTTCTCCCCACCCCAAATTGCAATCAATAGATAGAGGGGAATCAACTCTAATTCATAGAATAGAAAGAATAATAGGAGATTTTGGGCAAGAAAAGCTCCAGTTACCGCCACACTAACCAATAGCATCAGTGAGTAAAATAACCTCGGTCGATCGACAGCCTTATCCGTCGCCTGTACTGCTAACAAAACTAGCAAAGCATTCAGAATCACCAACGGTAAAGATAATCCATCTATACCCAAATGATAATCCAAACCCAACGGCTCGATCCAAGTAAAATGCTCGACAAATTGTAGTCCAGGATCTTGATAATCGAACGTCGCCGCAACGACAATCGATCCCAACAAAGCCGCCCCCGCAACTACCCCAGCAATCTCCCGACTAAACCTCGGCAAAATCCCAATCAACACCGCCCCCAAAACAGGCAACCAAACAATCAAACTCAACATATAAAACCTCTCTAATAAACCCTCAGCTAACTTTGCGCCTTCTTAGCGTCCTTTGCGTTAAAAAAAGACTCCGACTACACAAAGAACCCCATCAACAACCCCAACAAAACCACCCCCGAAAACCCCAACAACATATAAAGCTGAGACTGACCAGAAGTACTATATTTCAACGCCTGACCGCTAAATAAAGTCCCAATCCCGACTAAATTCACCAACCCATCCACCACATATCGATCGAACCAATTAACTACCCGCGCACTCACAGCAACCGCTAACACGATCGTTAACTGATAAAACCGCTGAACATAGAGATCTTGAGCAAAAAAGTTTTGAACTAACGGGATCGGTAATTTAACTGGCTGAATCCGACTGCCGACACCATAAATCAATCCACTCATCACTAGTCCGGATACACTCGACCAAACCAATAATGGTGCTAATAAACCATTTACATCGCCCCACTCTGGCAACATTTCCAGATCGCGCAAAATAATTGGCAGATGACAGATAAATACAGCCAAAGAAATAGTTGGTAAACTAATCAACCAAAAAGGTTCGATCGATCGCTCTGCCATTGGCTGAGATTGACCCAAGAAGATCCGACAAAATAGCCGAGTCAAACTAAAAGTTGTGGCAGTATTCACAATTAAAATCACCCCGACCAGCCAAGGTTGTTCGATCCATAAACTTTGTACCAACTGAAGAAAGCCCCAAAACCCACCGAATGGTGGTAAAGCAACAAACGAAACTCCAGCAACTAAGACCGATAAAGCTGTAAATGGACGACGCGACCACAAGCCCCCAAGCTGAGTTAAATCCTGGGTAATATTCGTCCAGATAATCGAACCAGTGCTCATATATAACAATGCCATCCCAAAGGATTCATTGAACAAGATAAACTTAGCCGAGTCTAAATTTTGAGTACCAACGGCAATAAATACTAAACCGATATAAGCACTGAGCGCATAAGAAATTACCCGTTTGATATCGACTTGGGCGATCGCAATTAACGAGCAACAAAAAGATGTCGCCACGCCCAAAACCACCAGAATATTTAATAACAACGGCGATAATGAAATTACCGGAGCG
>JANOXZ010000263.1:0-4668 GCA_031418695.1 Synechococcales cyanobacterium VAR_35_metabat_10 | reverse complement strand
AGTATTTAGAACATCACCGGAATCCTTCAAATGAGGATAGGGAAAACTTTATGCTGGAATGAGAACCAGGCAACAAACTAGTAACTGGGGCTTTCAGCCCCTCGCGTAACCTATGCACTTTCAGTGCATAGTCGTTGAGTTAGATACTGTTTTACATGGGGAGCAAGATAAACAAATTACTGATGCTAAACTTATTGCTCAGGTTCAGCTACCAGATGGCAGTAGCAAAACTTTGCCTGTAGCTTACAATGCTGGAGAAAAGCAGTATACAGCTCAGTTACCTGTAGGTGGATCTGGAGACTATAAAGTTGTTTTTCAAGTCGATGTTGGTGGTGAAAAATTCAATAGCCGTTTTAGTTTCAAACGATAACTTAATCATAAAATCTTTATGCGTCGCACTATACCTTGGATTCATCGTTTTTCTCGCCCTTTAATTGGGGCGATCGCCGCCCTCGGAGTCGCCGATACAGCCTACTTAACCTCCGTAAAATTTGCTGGGGGTAGAGCGGCTTGTTCTAGCGAAAGCTGTAATGTTGTACTCAGTAGCCCCTATGCCAATATTTTTGGCTCACCGCTCAGTCTCTTTGGGCTGTTGGCTTATTTAGCCATCATCGTGATGTCAATTTTGCCATTGCTAGTTAATAACAAAACCAACAAAAAGCTACATACTCAACTACAGGATTTAACTTGGCTGGGTCTACTTTTGGGCAGTACTTCTATGGTGGTCTTTAGTGGCTATTTGATGTATTTGCTAGCAGCAGTGCTAAATGCTCCTTGTCCTTACTGTATTGCCTCGGCTGTCTTTGCCGCCTTGATCTTGATCTTTATATTGGTACTGATTGGTAAAGAATGGGATGAAATCGGATCAGTGGTGAAAACCCACAGGTAGAAACTTGTCAAAAAGAAGGCATCAAAGGTTTTCCGATCTGGAATATACAAGGCCAGAAACACACTGGGGTGTTGACTCCAGAGAAGTTAGCTGAACTTAGTGGCTACACCGGACCTAAAGACTTTAGGTACTCAAAACTACTAACCCACTAATCAAAATTGAGATTTTTTGCAGAATAGTGATTACTTCAAAACTCTAGTCGCATTAAAAATTGCGGCTAATGCTACGCCTACATCAGCAAATACCGCTTCCCACATCGTTGCTAATCCTAATAAACCCAGTCCGATAAAAATCACCTTAATAGTCAGAGCAAAGATGATATTTTGCAGCACGATCGTATGAGTCTTTTTTCCAATCTGAATCGCGGCTGCAACTTTGCAGGTTGCGCAATCTACTCTCATATAAAATTGGCTGCGGAAACAACGTCGCTAAATGGGATAAGCATACTTTTCGATGAGTTTGCAATAATAAAACTAGCAGTTGCAGGGTCAAATACTGTGTATCTGTCAGGCTAGCTCGGAAACACTTCTGGTAGAATGGTGGAATCATTTTTTCTTTTTGGTTGCTTCACAGCAACCTTATTATTCTTCCTCCCCTTTTTGTGAATTTCTTTTCTAGACTAGCTTTCAGGCTGGTTGTCATCCCTTAAGAAATAAATCATTCCCCCGCACCTTCACCCCCATCCCCGTGGCTGGACAAACACTCAACCAATCCAACCGCAGCGCATTCCCACAAGTAATCCAGTTATCCCGTTCCAGCGGCAAAAATAACAGCCGCGCCTCCTGCTGCCCCAGATAACGCACATCGCACTGAAACTTAGCAATCACCAACGCCAGCCGCGCAATCTCCGATGAAAAATGCCGTAACTCAATCCCCCGAAAATTCGTCAGCGGAATCACCGTGCGTAGATTTCCCTCCCCCCGCCGCCGATTAATCTCCGCCTCAATTTCTCGCAGCTCCCGATAAGCAATTACCAAAAAATTCCCCGACCCACAAGCCGGATCGAACACCCGAATCCGCGCCATGCGCTGGCGCAAATTCAACAACTTCCGCACATTATCTCCCGCCGCCTCCAACTGCCCCCGCAACTCATCCAAAAACAGCGGATTCAACACCTTCAGGATATTCGGTACACTGGTATAGTGCATCCCCAAAGCCCCCCGCTCCTCCTCATCTGCCACCGCCTGAATCATCGAGCCAAAAATATCGGGGTTAATCTGCTTCCAATCCAAATTGCCCACATGCAGCAAATACGATCGAGCAATCTTACTAAAACGCGGCACTTCTACCCCGCCAAACGCAGGGCAAGCGCCTGAGGAAACCTCAGGCGAAACCCTTTCAGCATTAGAAAACAGCCCCCCATTTACATAAGGAAACCCATTCGCCCAATTTGGAATCTTCGCCCCCTCCCGCTCCTGAGGAGACGTACACATTGCCCGAAACAGCTCCGACAGCACCTCATGAGTATTCAACGCATCACTCATCTGCTGGACGGTGGCCGTAAACAAACCATCACTATGAAAAATATTCGTATCCTCCGCAAAAAAACAGAAGATCAGCCGCGCCATAAAATGATTCAACGCCTCCCGTCGCTCCGCCTTGTCCCACTCCGGGTTATCCTTCAACAGCTCCAAATACAAGCGGTTTAGGCGGCTAGTCGCCTTAATATCAAAAGTATTTTCCCGAATCTGCTTAACCGTCGTAATTCCCGCCAACACCAAGAAAAACCAAAAATGGTCATGAAAATCTGGATAGTTGCAGGCGATCGTTTCCCCATCTACCAGGTTTTCTGCCTCAAAGCTCTGGCCATCCGTCGCCAAAATAAACTTCACCTTCTGCCGCGTCGTCGCACTACTCTCCCGCAAAGCCGCCAAAGTCGTAGTTACCTCGCCCTCCTCACACACCTTTAAATGAATATTGTTCCGCTGAAGCACACCGCCCGACAGATCCGATTGGTTCGAGCTGCTTTTCAGTCGCTTGATGGTCGGTTGTTTGTTGCCAAAAGCTTCCAGAAAGGCAAAGGGAAACTCTCCTGGATCGAAAGGAGCTTCAGCCAACCGGGAAACAGCTTCTTCAATTTCGACTGCATTCATACTCTCACCATCGATCGCTCAAAGACACTAGAGCAGGATAACAACTGCATGTACTTCTCTTGGCGTGAATATGTCAACGTACCTTCCTATTTTTAATCACCGCTGGCTCAATGGTATCGGCAGGTTGAAAACCAAAAATCTGGGAATAGAAATAGAATTCGCTCTCTAGCGCCCGTTGCATATTGGCTGCTTGGCGGAAACCATGCTGCTCACCAGCAAATGGCACATAGGCCACCGGCACCAATCGATCATCCAAAGCCTGAACCATCGCTTCTGCCTGATTAGGCAACACCACCTTGTCTTCCAAACCTTGGAAAAAGATCGTGGGGCAGGCCATTTGCTCTGGAAAATTAATCGGCGATCGTTCTTTATACACATGCGCCTCTTTTGGATAAGTCGCCACCAACTTATCTAAATAGCGAGATTCAAACTTGTGAGTATCTCGCGCCAGCGCCTCCAAGTCACCAATGCCATAATGACTGGCACCAGCCTGAAACACCTTATGGAAAGTCAGAGCGCATAGAGTGGTGTAACCACCGGCACTGCCACCAGAAATTGCCAACTGCTTCGGATTTGCCAGACCTTTACTCACCAGGTGCCGAGCTGCCGCAATACAATCGGCCACATCAGCAATGCCCCACTGACTAGTCAACTGTTCTTGATAAGCTCGGCCATAGCCGCTACTGCCCCGGTAATTAACATCCACATAGGCAAAGCCCCGACTAGTCCAATACTGTACCTTCAGGCTGAGCTGACTGGAAGTGGCGCTGGTCGGACCGCCATGACTTTTCACCAACAAAGGTGGCCTAGTACCTACTGGAGCCTGAAATTCTGGGTTATGAGGTGGATAGTAGAAAGCATAGGCAATCTGGCCATTTTTGGTAGGGAAAGCAATGGTTTGAGGTTGAGAAATATAGGCAATATCAACAGTCAAGGGCTGTGGTTTCAACAATTGGAGTTGGCCATTAGTGAGGTCTAAACCTACTAATTCAGAGTTTTGCACCGGCGATGCCGCGATAAAAACTGCCCGATCGCCCACCACTCTTAATTGTGAAACATCAGTATATGGCTCCATCTCTGGAGTAATCGACAGATCAATTTCGATCAGGCCATCAACTAGATCCAAACTAGCCAAATGCCAGATCCCCCCTTGGGTATAGGCACAAATAATACACTCAGTACCAAAGCCATAGGTAGATTGACCAAAAACCCATTGGGGCAGACCAAATTCAACTGAGGCCGGATAGAGAGGAAGTACTACCCCATCTTTCCAGGCATATAAATTGCCCCAGCCAGTGCGATCGGACACAAAATACAAAACATTAGCGGGTGACCATTGAGGCTGAAACACCGCTTCTATCATGCTACCCGCCACCAACTTGGGAGCTGAGAGCACACCATCTCGTTGGAATCGGGCTGTCACTAGCACCGTGCCATCCCAGGGCATGTTTGGATGATTCCAGCTTAGCCAAGCTAGCGATTTGCCATCGGGACTAAGGGCTGGTGAGGCATAGAAATCTGCGCCAGCAACAATAATTCTTAGCTCCTCTGGGTTGTCTAGATTGATGCTGGCGATCGAATTAATTGCTTCTAAATCTGGCGAACGATGATCTTCTAAAACACAGATCAAACGACGACGATGGGAGTCGATCACCAAATCAGCATAGCGACTAGTAGGGCTATTGC
>JANOXZ010000262.1:0-3787 GCA_031418695.1 Synechococcales cyanobacterium VAR_35_metabat_10 | reverse complement strand
ATTTTCTATTGGTGGATGCCATCCAACACTGACCCAACGCCGCCGCGCAGCAATAATCACCAAGTTATTCATTTGCAAAATTGTGGCAGTCACTCTACCAATTGCAGTTTTCCCCAAAATCTCTGTTTCATCTGCACTCCACTCAAAATGTGACTGCCAATCATGGCGGCGAGGATTGAACAGCTCAACTGTTTCTTTGGTGAGATTATCGATCGCTTCAGTTGTATTAGATTTGAATTCATTGCACGATCGACAGGCTAAACACAAGTTATCAAACGTTGTCTCTCCACCTTTCGCACGAGGGAAGATATGATCAAACGTCATCCGAATTCCGCTGTTAGCCTCAGTTGTAATACAATAACAGCAACGATCTTGATCGTTTTCTCTGACTTGGCTGCGTAATTCAACAGCAATGTAAGACGATCCCATAATTATATTAATTACACCTGATTTGATCGCCAGCGAACTAGCACTGCTGCTTGAGCCTTACGCAACATAAATCGCTCAGACTCCTTCCTCAAATATGCTAACTCCTGTTGTTCTGATACAGATAAGCCTCCAGCAGCATTCAGTTCCAACAAATCATCGTAACGATCTAATTCAGAATCCATTTTTGCAGCCGATGCTAGCTGATGCAAGGCTTCATCAGTTAAGGAGTCCAGATCTCGGAGATCGGCTTGAAATTCTGGGGGTACGTCGCCCCACTCTGGAGGACTACCGACTTTTAGGACAAGAGCCAGAATATCCTCGATCGATCGCTCTGTAGCTCTGGCATTCAACTCAAGTCTCTGATAAATTTCGTCAGGAATTTTGAGCGTAACGGTTGCAACCATAAAATATCACCTTGGCTAATGGCCTAATTTTAGCTTACTGGATTGATAGGCGTTGGGCAATGAGCCAAAATGTTCTATGAACTCCTACTGACCAAGTTGTTTCAAAGCTTTGATGGCATTCTCATAATTTTCGGTTTTACCTTGAGCCTTAGCTAGTTCAGAGGCTTTGCGGAAGTCTCTAATCGCACCTTGTTTATCACCCAAAACCAGTAAAGAATCCCCTCGATGAAAGAAAGCATCAGAGCAATCAGGGTCAACTTTTATAGCTTGGTCAAAATCTTCGATCGCACCTTTTTTATCACCTAATCTAAATTTAGACTCACCCCGATTACTATAGTAGATAGCATAATTAACAATATTGTCTGATTTCAGATTTACCGCTTTATTGTAATCTTCAAATGCGCCTTTGATGTCTTTTAACTCGAATTTGGCAAAGCCACGATTGTTAAAAGCATCAGAATTCTCAGGATCATGCTTTATAGCTTGATCATAGTCTTTGATAGAGCCTTTCTTATCACCAGTATCAGCTACAACATCACCCCGTTCACGATAGTAAGCAGAAACATTGGAGTCAATTCCAATTGCTTTAGTGTAATCCTTAATCGCATCTTTTTTTCTCCCTAAAAGGTACAAAGCATTTCCTCTGCGAGAATATGCTGCATCTGAAGAACCATCCATTTCAATAGCTTCTGTGTATTTTTTGATAGCACCTTCTTTATCTTGCTCCAGCAGAGCATCACCAGCTTCGATGACCTTGTTAACTGATGAGGTGCTAGCCAAAATAATGCAAACAACAAGAATAAAGAAAGATCCGATCGTTGCGAGAACTCCTAACACTATTATCTTTAAAGTCGTGAAATTTTGCTGTCCCACCTCACCTGCGTTGATATCATAAGAAATGCTGGTTGGTGCTGATTGTAAAGCCTGGGAATCAAAAGATTTCATGACTTCTGCTGCTGACTGATAACGATCGTGATAGTTGTTCTTTAATAGCTTATCAATTACTCCAGCTAGTTTTTGATTGATCGGCCGTTTTAAATGTTGTCGCCAATTTGCAGTCCATTGATAGCCATAGTCCATGAACATATTTCCTGGCGGCAGATTGGTAAGCAAATAGAAACAAGCTGCACCCAAGCTATACAAATCACTGGCTGGTGTGGCCAGCCCGTCTTTCATTTGCTCTGGAGCTGCGTAGCCATTGGTGCCTGCTCTAGTTCCAGGAGTAATAGTATTATTCTCTGCAATTATTTTAGCTATACCAAAATCAATCAAAACTATTTTTCCATCCGATCGGCGCATGATATTATCAAGCTTAATATCTCGGTGGATAATTCCCTGTTTGTGAATTACATCTAAAATTGGCAAAATTGCATTCAAGAAATCTTTAACTTCTGCTTCTCTAAAACAGCCCTTTTCAGCAAGCTCCTTGCTTAAATCTTGACCTTCTACAAACTCTTGTACCAAATAGAGGTAGTTGGTGTCCGAATAATAAGACAGTAAGCGAGGGATCGCTGGATAATCAGCTAATTCTTCTAACCTCCGCGCTTCGCCCTCAAACAATCGTTGGGCATCTGGAATCTTGAGGGTTAGCTGTTTGATCACACAAGGCTTACTAAATCTATTATTGTCTTCAGCCAAATAGGTGATGCCAAAGCCACCCTCACCTAGTCGCTTGATTGGCCGATATCGATCGGACAGCAAAATCAACTCGGTTCCACAGCTAGAGCAAAACTTCGTGCCATCAGGACAAGGCGGATTTTCTTTGAGACAATGAGGGTTAAGACAGCAAATCATGGGTTTGGTCGATCGACTTTTCCAATTATCACCTATGAAATGGTTTTTAGGCCAATGACCAGGACTGCATAACTCTTGGGATCACCTCATAACTTAATGCATTATTCTCTGATGAAAGTGGTATCCTGCCGATTACAATGGGTCTGGTGACTGGAATATATTCCAACTGCTACCGCTGAAATCAATATATCCCGGCATTGATGGCTGCGGTGGAGTAGATCGATCGTGCAAGATAATCCTTGGTTGCAAGACCCTAAATTACCAGCAGCTTCTATATCTACCATAGAGCAGGTAGATGAATTGCAGCAGCTTTATGACGAAGCTCCCTGTGGATATCACTCTCTTGATGCCCACGGTGTATTTGTGCGGGTTAACCAGACCGAACTAACTATGTTGGGCTACAGCCGCGAAGAACTAATTGGCCACAAAACATTTTTTGAAATACTGACCCCTGCTAGCCAGCAGATATTTACCAATAATTTTCCTCTGTTTAAGCAAAGAGGATATGTTAGAGATTTAGAATTTCAGATAATTCGCAAAGACAATTCAATTTTTCCAGTTAGCCTTAGCTCCACAGCCATTAAGGATGCTGATGGTAATTACCTGGTGAGTCGATCGGTGATGATCGATATTAGCGATCGCAAACAATTGGAAATCGAGTTACGAGAATCAGAAAACCGCTACCGGCTGCTGTTTGAGAGCAATCCCAATCCGATGTGGATTTATGATTCGGTAACTTTTGCTTTCTTAGAAGTAAACCAAGCGGCAATCAAACATTATGGTTACTCTGACTATGTAGTGGTGACAATCGCCGATACTGGTACAGGGATGCCGCCAGATGTGATCGATCGCATCTTTGATCCTTTTTTCACCACTAAAGATGTTGGCAAAGGTACTGGTTTAGGTCTATCTACAGTGATGGGGGTGATCAAGAGTCATCGTGGGTTTATCAGTGTTTATAGTGAAATTGGTAAAGGGACGCGGTTTAAGGTGTATTTACCGGCTACTGATGACAGCACTTTAGACCCAACAATTAAAAATGAGTTGCTATTTGGTAAGGGTGAATTAATTTTGGTGGTGGATGATGAAACTGCGGTGCAAGAAGTTACCAAGGCTACTTTAGAAACCCATGGTTATAAAACCATATTAGCCAATGATGG
>JANOXZ010000261.1:0-3360 GCA_031418695.1 Synechococcales cyanobacterium VAR_35_metabat_10 | reverse complement strand
GCTCCATACTAGCAGTCATCTTAGCTTCTAGGCTTTCACCACCGCCCAACATGAAGTTGCCCGATCGAAGTAAGGTGGGTTTTTCGGGATCTTCTATGAGTAAAGGCTTGGCCATACTTAGTGCCACCGCAGGTTGCAACAAGGATTTCACATCTCCTTGACGACTAAATACCCAACCAATAATGGTGGCAATTAGTAAAGAAAAAATAATTCGCAGCCACAAGATTTCGGGCTGATCGCGGAAGGCAATCCAAGTAGACCAAATCACGATCGGGTTAATTACTGGTGCTGCCAACAAAAAGCCTACAGCCACTGGCAAAGGGACTCCCTGCACAATTAATCGCCGTGCCACTGGTACATTGCCACATTCACAGACTGGCAACAAAAAGCCAATGCAGCTCCCTACAAAAGCCCCCAGAATGGGGTTTTTGGGTGCGAGCTTGACTAGCTTGCGCTCATCGACAAAAAACAGCAGTATTCCTGAAAGGAGTACTCCCAACAGCAGGAAGGGAATAGCTTCCACCAGTAAGCTGAGAAAAAGGGTGAAAGCGTTGTTCAACTGTTCCATTCAAAACTGGCTCCAAAAGCTCTACCCATTCTATACTCGTTCGCGTAGCCTTGACCAAACGGCGGCATTAAAGCTTTTGAAAGAAATTCATGGCCTTGGTAATCAGTCGTAAAAAATCTTGCTAAGGACATGACTGTAAAATCACCTTGAACAAGCAGTCCTCAAGGATACATCAGGTTAATTAATCCAAATTTTTCCAGTGCCAATTGACGACTTCTGGTAAGTCGGTGCCATAGGTGTAAGCATATTGACGACATTCAATTTGACGATTTTTTAGTTGTTCTTTGGTATGAATACCAGCCACTTGTAATTTGGGCACCCGATCGATCACATCAATGGCAATAGTAAATCGATCGATCTGATTATTCATCGCCAACTCCAAGGGCGTATTGATGTTGCCTTTTTCCTTGTACCCTCGCACATGCAAGTTATGGTGATTGCGACGACGATAGGTCAACCGATGGATCAGCCATGGATAGCCATGGAAATTAAAGATAATGGGCTTATCGATTGTAAATAGACCATCAAAATCTCGATCGGTCAAACCATGCACATATTCACTAGGCTGTTGCAGCGCCAGCAAATCTACAACATTAATAAAGCGGATGTTCAAATTTGGAAAGGATTGATGCAGAATTTCTGTTGCTGCCAAGGCTTCCTGAGTAGGAATATCTCCGGCACAAGCAATGACAATATCTGGCTCCACACCTTGATCGGTACTTGCCCATTCCCAAAGACCAATACCCTTATTGCAGTGGGCAATTGCTGCATCGATAGATAGATATTGGAGATGAGGCTGTTTATCAGAAACAATTACATTAATTTGATTAGTACTGCGAAAACATCGATCGGCCACAGTCAGTAAACAATTGACATCTGGTGGTAAGTAAATCCGCACTACCTCCGCACTCTTATTTGCGACCAGATCCAGAAAGCCCGGATCTTGATGAGTAAAACCATTGTGATCTTGTCGCCAAACAGTAGAGGTAATCAATAAATTTAATGAGGCAACATCTGCTCGCCAAGCCAGACTTCGCGAAATTTCCAACCATTTAGCATGTTGATTAAACATCGAATCGATAACGTGAATGAAGGCTTCATAGCTAGAAAATAAACCGTGCCTACCGGTCAACAAGTATCCTTCCAGCCAACCTTCCAGAGTATGCTCACTCAAGATCTCCATTACTCGCCCATCCAAAGCCATTTCACTACCATCGGCATCTTCTGGTAGGTACTTGCCCCACCAAACCTTTTTAGTGGCTTCATAAACTGCCTGGAGTTGATTGGAAGCCGTTTCATCTGGTCCAAAGAGTCGAAAATTATGGGGATTAGCCTGCATAATATCGCGCAGAAATACTCCCAGGGGGTAAGTGTTAGAAATTGCCACCATCCCCGGTGTAGTCACAGCTACAGCATATTGACGAAAATCAGGCAGGTGTAATGTTTTCCGCAGTAAGCCCCCATTGGCGTGAGGATTGCTGCCCATTCTTTTAGCTCCCTGGGGGGCGATCGATCGAAACTCGTCTCTTAACTTGCCATGAACATCAAATAATTCCGTGGGGTGATAACTTTGTAACCAGTCAGACAACATTTGCAGTTGCTCTGGTTTATTTTTTACTTCTTTGAGCGGAACCTGGTGCGATCGCCAAGAACCTTCTAGTTTATGACCATCAAGTTCCTTTGGCCCTGTCCATCCTTTGGGGCTGCGCAAAACAATCATTGGGTATAAGGGACGAGTGATATCACTATCATCGCGGGCGCTAGATTGGAATTTGTGGATTTTTTGAATGCACCGATCAAGTGTTTCCGCCATAGATTGGTGCATGATTTCATAGTTGTCACCTTCTACAAAATAAGGGATATAACCATAGCCTTGAAATAAATCCTCTAATTCTTGATGACTAATGCGGGCTAAAATTGTCGGATTATTGATCTTGTAGCCATTCAGGTGCAAAATTGGCAAGACGACTCCATCCCGACGCGGATCAAGGAATTTGTTGGAATGCCAAGCCGTAGCCAAGGCACCGGTTTCAGCTTCACCATCACCAACTACTACTACGGCAATTAAATCTGGATTGTCCAGAACTGCACCGTAGGCATGAGAAACGCTATAGCCCAGTTCTCCACCCTCATGAATCGAGCCAGGTGTTTCTGGGGTGCAGTGGCTGCCAATGCCACCAGGAAAAGAAAACTGCCGAAAGAAAGCACGTATTCCAGCTAAGTCTTCGGTTTTATCGGTGTAAATTTCGGAGTAACTGCCTTCTAAATACACTGGGGCAAGAACTCCGGGCGCGCCATGACCGGGGCCAGCTAAGTAAATGGCGTTGAGATTGAATTTATTGATTACTCGGTTAATATGGGTATAAATGAAGCTTAAACCAGGGCTGGTTCCCCAGTGACCTAAGAGGCGATTCTTGATATGTGCGGGTTGCAGTGGTTCATGTAGTAGTGGATTATCTTGCAGGTAAATCATCCCCGCTGCAAGGTAATTACAAGCTCGCCAAAATCCGTGAAGTTGATGCAATTCTTGAGGTGTAAGTACATTCATGGCAATAGTATTTATGAAGGTAAAGGATTTGTTATCGAAAACTTAGCATGATAATTTCTATACCAAACCTAGTGATGCTATTTTGTAGCTTCTCACTTACATGTTTATCACAGTAGCTCTTTTCTTATCCCTGTCAACCTTTCCCACATGAATCCTTACAGGTCATAACATGAACATTCTAGTGCTAAATGCTGGCTCCAGTAGCCTGAAGGCGAGCTTGTATCAATTGACCAGAAAGGATCTG
>JANOXZ010000260.1:0-3235 GCA_031418695.1 Synechococcales cyanobacterium VAR_35_metabat_10 | reverse complement strand
GTGTATCGAATCAACCAAAAAGCATCGAAGTTTCCCAAGTTTTGATGAAGATCATGTATCTCCATTTTGGACGTAATTCCTTTGAAGCATTTTTTTAATACTCAGAAAGATACTTTGCATCACGCTTATCGAATGCGGGTCGTGTGCCCTCAAGGATATAGCAATACGGGACAGACCCCGCTTTACGATCCAATTCAACCGAAGCTGAAATTTTTTGACAAACGTGGTCTGTCCCCAATGCTGTTCACTTAAGTAAATTGCCAATTTCCCGTTATTCTCTTTGTGAGACTATCTCACGGGGGAGAGAATCATGGCAGGTAAGGAAATGGCATTGCAGGGACCGCTGCGAATTGCGGATTACCTAAATGTTGGCTTGTTGGCGAAGCTGGTGCCGCCAGAGCTTGTCAATCATGCGTTGTCGGTGCACCAGCGCCATAGCGTGCGGCAGCGAGATTTTCCGGCACACACGGTAGCCTATTACGTGATGGCTCTGTCGCTTTACCGTGGTGTTAATACTGAGGAAGTGCTGCGGGTTGTTACTGAAGGAATGGATTATTTGGGGGCGACCGGTGTCCGGCGCGATGTTGGGAAGTCGGCCATTAGTGCGGCGCGCACTCGTCTGGGAGCCGATGTTATGCAAACCATTGCGGCACAAGCCCTGTGCCCATTGGCGGGAGTTGGTGCTGCCGGATCGTTTTATTGCGACATGCGAATCGTATCGCTGGATGGCACGATGCTTGAAGTTGCTGATGAAGCGGCGAACCGAAAGGCGTTTGGCGTGCCAGGAACGCAACAAGGGCAAACAGGCTACCCGCAAATCCGCTGCGTCGCGCTACTAGAAAATGGGACGCATGCGCTTTTCGGCGCGGTATTAGGCGGATGCAAGGACTCTGAAGTCGCGCTAGCGCATCAAGTGTTGGCGCACCTGCGCCCCGGTATGCTGTGTTTGGCGGATCGGGGGTTCTCGGGCTTCCCTATGTGGCAAGCGGCCTGTAATTCCGGCGCACACTTGCTTTGGCGCGTTGCGAAGAATCGAATTCTGCCGACTTTGAAGCGATTCGATGATGGCTCATTTCTGTCTGAAATCGCGCCCGCGAAAAAGACGAAAAGGACTATGGGCGACGCACCAACCAAGCCGTTGGTGGTGCGCGTCATTGAATATCGATTACCGGGTGTCGTCGGCGCAGAAGCGCTTTATCGCCTAATCACCACGCTGCTCGATCCCAAGGCAGCGCCAGCCAGTGAATTGGCGGTGCTCTACCAAGCGCGATGGGCAATAGAAACCACGTTTGCGGAGTTAAAGACGACGCTCAAAGGCGCTGACATTGTCCTGCGCAGCAAAACGCCTGAACTCGTACGGCAGGAATTCTGGGGGCTGTTGCTGGCACATCATGTCGTACGGAAAATCATGCTCGAAGCCGCCCTGAGTGCGCGCGCTCCGCCCGATTCATTGAGCTTCAAGCATAGTATGAACGTCGTGCGCCGCAAACTTCCACTCAGCGGTGCCATTCCCCCCAGCGCGGTTCGAAAACTGGTGGCAGCAAGTCGTTAAAGATGTTGCCAAAGGTACACTCACCAGCCCGCGTGGCCGATCAAACCCTCGTCACATTAAGCGACGAACTAAGCAATATCTTCCGCGAAAGGGAAATGAAATACTAAATGTCCGTTACGACTGGACACCTTGTATTGCTAAGTGAACAGCATTGGGAACAGACCCCAATACTTATACGCCGGGCTCTCGGCAAGAAATGAGGGGATCTCCCAGGCAAAGAAGTACGTTGAGTAACCATGCAAGCTGGTCATCATGTAGCCAGTGATCGGCGCCGCGATAAGCAACACATAGAGTGCAATGTGCGCGCCATGTGCCATCTTTCGCTCGATGGGTTTTAACGACCCATCCAAGGCCGGGCGTTGCGAGCGACGGTTCCACAGCAATCTGGCGATCGTAAGAATCAAGATGATCACGCCGATGGTTTTGTGCGTGATGTTGTATTCAAGTCGGTACCAAACGCCTTCCGGAATCATCGCTGAGAATATTCCGGTCGGGATCATGAAAATAAACAGGATCGCGGTGGTCCAATGCAAGGTCCGCGACACGCGGCCATAGCGAGTGGCTTCGTTGGTGGCAGGGAGATTCAGTGTTTCGCCACCCTGGCGTTGACGTAGCGCCAACACCAGCAAACCTAGGCCTGCTAGGAAGGTAATGCCGGCCTCGATCCACATCAGCGCTGGTTTAGCTGCATCCATAGGCGCCTGGAACGGTTTCGGGTTCTCCAGCACACCTGTGCCGAGCACAAGAACAAACCATCCGACCATGGCTGCGCAGCTAACGGCAGCCAACAATGTGCCGCCTGCACGAACCCGCGCCGCCGGGTGATTGAGCATCCATGCGGTGGCGAATGCGACCACGACGACCGCCAATGCGAACAAACTGCCGATATTTGGCAGCGTGCCTTCCGGAGCAGGCGCCCCGGCGCTTGAGGCGATTGCTTGCGAGCTAAAGCCTAGGAGGAAAATCAGCGGCAATCGCAGCGCAAGAAACGCTTTGCTTAGTGAAGCAAGTGACAGTAAATTTTTCACGGGCTGAGTCCTCGATTTAAGGTGATTGAGACCTGCTGACTTTTCGCTTTGGGCAAGCACTTAAGCCGGGTTAGGACACAGAATCACTTTGCCATCACGTCCCGACTCGGCAGCACGGGCAACCGCAGCGCCGATTTCATCGAGTGAAAAACGCGAATCGATCTTTGCCTTCAATGCACCGCTGGCGACCAATTGGATGACCTGCCCGAAAGCCGCTCCCTTGTCGGCTTGGCTTGCGGTCTCGAACCATTTCGACAACCAGAACCCGCGTACGCGAACATCATTGAAAATCACCGCCACCGAATTCAACTCGGGAGGTGTCATGGACAGCGCGCCGTAGGCGACGATGGTGCCGCCAAAGGACAGGCTATCAACCATGCGCGAAAACGTCTCGCCGCCCACGCAATCGATGGCGAGAGAAATTGGTGCGCCACCGGTGGCCGCATTTATCTGCGCCTTGAGATCATCGCCGTCGACGACCACGGCATCGGCGCCAAGTGCTTTGAGGCCGGCTGCAAGATCTGCGCGGCGCACGATATTGATTGTTTTCAAATTTCTTTGCTTGGCCAATTGAATGACGTATTCGCCAACTGCCGAATTCGCCGCGCTTTGCACAATCCAGTCACCGGCTTTCAAAGCAACGAAGTTGTTCAGG
>JANOXZ010000259.1:0-13561 GCA_031418695.1 Synechococcales cyanobacterium VAR_35_metabat_10 | reverse complement strand
CCTCTTTGTAAAAAGCCCACCAGTAAAGCCCAATAAAGAATCACCGAATTATTTGGGTTAGTGAAAGAGACGATCGCCAGCAAAATGAGCGTCGCTACTGTAGTCCGCTGAGCAATCTTGCGACCATAAATCGCTTGGACAATTCTGCCACCATCCAATTGTCCCGCAGGCATCAAATTCAATGCCGTGATCACCAAACCCAACCAACCAATAATTACTAAGGGATGAATATTGACTAAATCTTTGTGAATCTGTGCGCCCAGAATCACCTTGGCCACAGAGCCAACCAGAATTGAACTCTGGAAAAATTGTGAAGGAATTTCTAGTCCACCAGTGGGTTTCGATAATACCAAGCCAGTCAAGAGCAAGACCAGGGAAGTAATACCACCCGCAGCAGGGCCAGCGATCGAAATATCAAACAAAGTGGTACGGTTCGGCAAGACATCCGCAAAGCGAGTAATAGCACCAAAAGCCCCAATCTGAGCCGTTGGCAAAAAGCTCGGCCAAGAGAGCTTAATTTGCTTAGCCTTGGCCACCAACCAATGACCAGTTTCGTGTGCCAACAAAATTGTCCACAAACCCAGAGCCAAGGGGACAACCTGCGGCCACTTGGATAAGTTGTTGTAAAAATCGAAGCCCAAAAATACTCCAGCGGTTTCTAGAGTGCTGGCAACAGTCGCCAACAACAGCACCACCGCCAAGACTTTCTGCGCCACGGTCATCTCTAACATGTCGCCCGCTGTGGGCATTACCAACACCACTGGACGCTCCTCGGGGCCTTCGATTAGGTATAGACGATACTTGTCACCCAAGATTCTTTTTAAGTTAGTTTGCAGCCGATCGTGAGAGGCCGCCGGTTCACCCCGTAGATTGCCCTTGAAAATTGCGCCTTGTTGATAGGGAATAGTTTCGGTAGCAAAAAATGTATCGATTCCAAAAATCCCCCGAATTTTCTCCAGGTCTTCCCCAGCCAGATGAGGCATTTCTGGGATATCTTTGACTGCTTCGGCGTTACCAGGATCGGATTGATAGCGGTTCATCTTTTTCGCCAGATCTCCTTCAAAATTGGGATCTTGGACGACCTTGCGCAGCCGACTACCCAACCAAATATATAGACCGGTAGAGCCAACCAGCAGTACCAGCACTGCCGCTAAATTAATATAAATTCCTAGAGCAAAGCAGCCAAAAAACACAATCCAGGGCAGCATCAAAGCCGCTGACTGGAGCCATGCTAAGGTGCCAAGCTGGCCGTAGCCGCGATTGCGGTAATAGCCCCAGCCCAACATACCAATGGCCAGAAAAAAGATTGCGGTGGTTGCGTAGTTTTCGACAGTAAACATAAAATTCCGAGCGACAGGAGGATTTGGCCAGTCTATTGTCTTCAGCTTAAGCCTAGCGCCGAACAATTTCAATCTGTCCGAATAATAAGCTCCGCGAACCTAGAGACATTTCCTCACTTACTGCCAAATTCCTATGACAGCGCGTTATAATTCTTTACTGAAGGTGTAATTGACAAAGTAGCGATTTAAGTAGAAATGCCTGATCCAAAACCAACTCCAACCGATAGCTTTTTTATTGGTCGCGCCCTTGCGCAGGCCATGAACGACAAATTTTCTGAAACCCTGACGATCGGCTTGAGCGAGTTGGGCAAGTTTGATGCCGAACAGCGGGAGAAGCTGAAAGCTTTTACTCAAGAAGTCTTGGCAAGAGCAGAACGGGAGACTGGAAATGGGCATAATAGCGGTACTGCTGCCGCTCCCGACTTGCAAGAAACGATCGATGACCTGAGAGCCGAAATTGCCAGATTGCGGGCAGAACTCCAGCGTTATCGCAATAAGTCAGCAAGTTGATCAGCTAACCACATTTTTCTTTCCGTACCTAAAATCCAGTGACTGCAACATCTCCACTTATTCTGCCACTGACATCCACCGACCACATATCTACAGATCACCTACCCACCGATCAGCCCCAAGATCCGCAATTGGATATGCTGGACATGCCCAAAAATATTTCTATTGCTGAGAATCAATATCGCTGGAATCGGGAAAACTACTCCCGCCAGCGGCGTTACATCGATATTTGGTCTTTTTTCCTGACTTTTTTGAATGGTTCTTGGATCGACAACCGCAAATGGACTTATGTAGGTGGCTTTACTGAGGCCAAACGCAATTTCCGACGGCGGCGGCAGGCCATTTGGATGCGGGACACTTTTTTGCAGCTTGGTCCCACCTTCATTAAGTTAGGGCAGTTATTTTCTACGCGTGCTGACCTGTTTCCGGCAGAGTATGTAGAAGAACTTACTAAACTGCAAGACCAAGTGCCAGCCTTTGGCTACGATACTGTGGCTTCTACTATCCAGCGCGATCTGGGCAAAAGTGTTGATGAACTGTTTGCGCATTTTTCGCCCTTGCCTTTAGCGGCAGCTAGTTTGGGTCAGGTTCACCAAGCACAGCTTCATACCGGCGAAGAAGTGGTGGTAAAAATTCAGCGCCCTGGGTTGAAAAAGCTATTTACGATCGACTTAGAAATTTTGCGGGGCATTGCCCAATATTTTCAAAACCATCCCAAGTGGGGCAAAGGCCGAGATTGGATGGGGATTTATGATGAATGCTGCAAGATTCTGTGGGAAGAAACTGATTATTTACTAGAGGGTCAAAATGCCGACACTTTTCGGCGCAACTTTCGAACCGAAGACTGGGTAAAGGTGCCTCGGATTTTTTGGGGATATTCTTCACCCCAGGTTTTGACTTTAGAATATTTGCCCGGAATCAAAATCAGCGATTATGAGTCTTTAGAAAAAGCTGGCATCGATCGCAAAGAAATTGCAGTCCTCAGCGCCCAAGCTTATCTGCGTCAAATTTTAGCCGATGGTTTTTTTCATGCCGATCCCCACCCTGGAAACGTGGCCGTCAGTACTACTGGCCAGCTAATTTTCTATGACTTCGGGATGATGGGACGCATTGCTGGACTGACTAAGGGCAAGCTGATGGGTACTCTGAGTGGAGTGGTACAGCGCAATGCCGATCAGGTGTTGAAGTCTTTGATTGATTTGGGAGTGCTGGTGCCCACGGGTGATACTGGCTCTCTGCGCCGATCGATCCAGTACTTGCTGGACAATGTGATGGAAAAATCTTTCGAGAGTCAATCCATCTCCCAGATCAGCGATGACTTGTACGAGATTGCCTACGACCAACCTTTTCGGTTTCCGGCTACTTTTACATTCGTGATGCGGGCTTTCTCGACGATCGAAGGAGTTGGCAAGGGTCTAGACCCAGATTTTAACTTTATGGAGGCGGCGCAACCTTTTGCCCTACAGCTTATGGCTAATAATAATTTGACTCCTGATGCCGGTGATTTTTTGGGTGAACTAGGGCGGCAAGCTGCTCAGGTTAGCTCCTCGGCGCTGAGTTTACCTCGGCGAATTGAGGATACAATTGAAAAGTTAGAACGTGGTGATTTGCGAGTAAGGGTGAGGTCTACCGAGACCGATCGGATTATTCGTCGAATGACAGCAATGCAGCAAGGCACGAACTATGCCTTGATCACAGGTTCTTTTGTCCTATCTGCCACCTTACTGTTTGTAAACAAATCTCAACTTCCGGCAGCAGGTATGGGTATCATGGCATTACTCATGGCTATCGTTTTAATTCGTCATTTACGCCGCATCGAAAAATCGGATAGGATGTTTTAAAAATTGAGTCTTTGCAGAATGGGCTATCCAATGGTACCAATCTGGCATAACATTCGACTTGGCGATTCGATATGCAATTGTCTACTCTCATTCCTCCATCTTTTTGGCTTAGAAGCAACGTATGAAGTCCAACTTTTTAACTGGCACAGATAAAGGCATGGTTCGTGCCGGTAATCAAGATTCCTTTTATGCTGACCCCAGCGGTAGGTTTTGCATTGTAGCTGATGGTATGGGTGGTCACGCCGGAGGCGAAGAAGCCAGCCGGATTGCCATTGAGACGATTGTTGGCTATGTGAACCAAAATTGGCAAGAGGGCAGCGAACCCACCATTTTGTTAGAGAAATCGATGCTGTCTGCTAACGAGGCAATCGTGGCAGACCAACAGTTGAATCCTGCTCGATCGGACATGGGCACCACGGCAGTCATGCTGCTGTTTGAAGAAACCAGAGTTTGGGCGGCCAACGTGGGTGATTCTCGCCTATATCGCTTCCGGGATGGGGTACTGACCCAAATCACTGAAGATGACACTTGGGTGGCCAGAGCCATGAAAATGCAGCAGCTCACGGCTGACGAAGCCCGCACTCACCATTTGCGCCATGTACTTTCTCACTGTTTGGGTCGCCGGGATTTAGATTTGCGTCCAGAATCTATCCAGACGATCGATGTGCGCCAGAATGATTTGATTTTGTTGTGCAGTGATGGTTTGACCGAAGAAGTTTCGGATCAAGAAATTACTAGCTTAATGAAGACAGTGCCAATTAATGAGTTGCCTCAGACTTTGATTGAAACGGCTAAAACCAATGGTGGCAGCGACAATATCACGGTGATCTTAGGGATTGTTGAAGGAGCAGGTTTGCCAGATCAGGTCATTGAATCAGCTCCAGAGATCACTGGTGCAGATTCTTTTAAAGATGAGCTGTTAGAAGAATCTGTGACTGAGCAAGCATAGAATCTCCAGAATTTTTCGCAAAATCCCTGTCTTGTTATTAAAGATAGGGATTCTGTGTTATGGACTTTGCTAAAGCAAGTGTCAAATTACCAAAGACAGACAAGATTGATGCACAGATTTTGACTCATTTTACCCAAGCGAAGTTCCAACAGCAATTAAATACCTGGAACAACTACAGGTTTTGGGAAAGGTCGCTATTAGTATTTGAGATCCAGTTGTTGAAGCTGTTAATAAATGAACTGGGACAAATTCTGTAACCGGAAACTCCCAGCATTGATCGGATGTCACAATAATTATAGTCAAGTTTAATATTTGACTATAATTATTCTCAATGGTCTAACCTACCTCACCACCGCATCCCTGGCAGACTATCCCACCACCACCTATCAAAGCCAATCTGCGACTACCCAGTTTATTGATTTAGAAAAGCAAAGCTTACCTCGATCGCTACAACAAGTGATCATTAGCTGGGAATCTCTGATCAAGTCAGCTAAGCAGATCGATTTGCTTACAGCAAAGCTACGCGAACGGCAGATCTGGGGAGATTCTAATGTTCATGGCTCATCTTCCCATCAGTATCTCGCAAATAACCATCTTCCATATAAATAATTCTGTCCGCGATATCCAAAATCCGGTTATCGTGTGTCACCAACAAAATAGTGCAACCTTTTTCCTTGGCTAACTTTTGCATCAACTCCACCACATCCCGGCCAGCCTTCTTATCCAGCGCTGCCGTTGGCTCATCAGCCAACACAATTTTTGGTTCCGCCACCAAAGCCCGGGCGATCGCTACCCGTTGTTTTTGGCCACCCGATAAATCATCAGGATAATAGCTAGTCCGACCGCCCAAACCCACAAAATCCAGCATTTCCTTTGCTTTGATAGTCATATCCTCCCCAGAAAAACTATGATGCACCTCCAAACCCATTCGCACATTTTGGACAGCCGTGAGACTTTCATGAAGATTATGAGCCTGAAAAATGTAGCCATTGTGCCGTCGAGCCTCGGTTAACTGCCGGTCACTCACGCCACAAAGCTCTTGCCCCAACACATCTAAGCTGCCCTCTTGAGCTGATCGTAGACCACCCACCAAAGTTAGTAGCGTCGTTTTGCCAGAACCAGAAGGGCCGGTCATAATAATAATTTCGCCAATGTTAATTTCCAAATTGATATCAAACAACACCTGCTTGCGCAGTTGCCCCTTGCCAAAATAGTGATTGAGATTGCTTACAGTGATCGCCGGTTCAGGCATAAATTGAATTGTCATAGTAGTTATAAGTTTTAGAACATGTCCGCAGGGTCAGCCGATTGAAGCTTTTTGGTAGCGATCGATCCCGAAATCACACACATTACCAAGGTCATCACAAAAACAAAAATCGCCCGTGATAAAGTCATAAAAATCGGCAAGTTCGTAGCATTCGCTGCCAAATGGTAAAGCCCCAAAGAAATTCCACAACTAGGGATAAAGCCAATCAGGGCAATGATAATGGCTTCTTCAAAGACCACCCCTAGTAAATAATTATTGCTATACCCCATTGCTTTGAAGGTGGCATATTCTTTGATATGAGAATTCACATCAGTCGAAAGAATTTGATACACAATAATCACCCCAATAAAAAAGCCCATCGAAACCCCAAAGCCAAAGATAAAAGAGATTGGGCTTTCTGTCTTCAATACATCCTCTTCAAACTTAGCAAACTCTGCTCTGGTCAAGACTTTCACATCATCTTGTAGATATGCCTTCAGCGCAATGGCCACCTGAGCTGGAGTGTATCCCGGCTCCAAATAAATCAAGCCAACATTCACATTACTAGCTTTTTGTTGAGGAAATAATCTCAAATAGTTATCTTCACTAGAAAGAATAATCCCATCAGCAGCAAAGGAAGCACCGAAATCAAATAGCCCATTAACTGTTACTGTCCGCTTACCAATTTCAGTTGAGACATCGCTACCCGCAGCTACCTGAGCATACAGTTCGCTATAGTCACCCCGCGCTTTGCGATCAAACAAAAAGTTATCAGGTAATTGAATTTTGTCCAGTTGGGCATTAGCTTGGGGGATATTTATGGCCGGGACATTGGGGTTGAAGCCGATCGCCTGCACCTGAACTTTTTTTCGAGTAGTGGTGTTTCGCCAAGAAACCATTCCCACATACATCGGCTCGGCGGCTTTCACTCCTGGCACATCGTTAGCTTCAAATAATCTGCGCCGCGAAAAAGTGGAGATATTTTGCATACTTTTGGCTTGGGTGCTAATTAACACCACATCAGCAATTATTTCGCGATTCAGCCGAGTATTGCTATCAAACAAGGCACTCTGAAAGCCCATCTGCATAAACATAATAATATCAGAAACCGCAATACCAGCCAAGGCTACAATGAATCTTCCTTTGTGCCGCTTAAGTTGTAGCCATCCCAAAGGAGTGCGATTCTGCAAATTCCGAATAATTTTTAGCATGATATTGTGATGGTTGTTTTTATAATTTAAAGATTGCTTTGACTTGTAAGTTGGTGAATTTAGCGGCTTTTTGGCTAGATTCTGGGTCTAGAATAACGCTGACTTCTACGATTCTGGAATCAATATTTTCGGTGGGATCAGCATTGATCACATTTTGGCGTTGAATCTGCCAGCCGATCGTATCCACGTTGCCGCTCAAATCTCCGGGCAAAGAACTACTAGTAATTTTCACCGTTTGTCCTGCCTTAATTTTACTAATGCTAGTTTGATACACCTCAGCAACTACAGTCATCTGTTTCACCTCACCCAGCTCCAGGATGCCATTGGTGCCAACCGTCTCACCAGGGCGAGTATTAATTTTAAAAACCACCCCACCTTCTGGAGCCTTTACAAACGATTGCTCAAAATTCACTTTAGCTTCTTGTTCAGCGGCGATCGATTGTTTTAATTCAGCCTGAGCAGCCGTAATATCTACCGGGCGCACTTCTTCAATTTTACTCAGGGTGCCTTGCGCTGAGCTAGCTTGTTTACCACTGGTAGATTGAATCCGTGCCAAAATTGCCTGGGCTTCAGTAACTTGCTTGCTACCCGTAGCGATAATTCTTTGTAGATTTGCTTTGCCCTCACTAATTTGTTTGTTGCCAGTGCTTTGGCTTCTGCTCAAGATAGCTTTTGCTTCATTGAGTTGTTGAGCCAATGTATCTACTGTTAAACGTTTGGTGTCGTATTGAGACTGGGCGATCGCTCCTGCTTTGTATAGTTGTGCATAGCGGCCTAGCTCACTACGAGCATTACTTAATTCCGCTGCTATTTTTTTAATGCCTGCTGCTTGCACATTTTTATCGCCCTCCAACTGAGCTTCTAATCTGCTCACCGCTGCTTGTTGCACCGCTTTATTCCCTAACCATTCTGCCTCTAATCTGGCCAAAGATTCTCGTTGTGTTCTTTCTTCTCCCAAGGACTGGGCTTGAATCCGGGCAAGCTCCGATTTTTGGGCATTAATCTCACCAGTTTTTGCCCCAGCTTGAACTTTGGCCAAATTGGCCTGGGATACTTTCACTGCTTCCTGGGCTTTAACCTGGGCAGCTTTTAACTTTTCGCTGTTATCTAATATTGCGATCACCTGTCCAGCTTGCACCGTTTCGCCTTCTGCTGCCAACAGTTTTTCCACCCGACTGCCTTGGGTAGATGCGGGGGCTGAAAGCTTAATGACTTTCCCCTTGGGTTCTATTTTGCCAAGTGCCGTTACTGTCTTGATTTCAGGTGGGGCGATCGGCTGTTCTGGGGCAGCGGACTTACTTTGTAATACTTGGCTGCCAAGAACTTGATACAATCCAACACCAGCTAGGGCAACTCCGATCGCTCCACCAAGTATTACAAGTTGTCGAGACCTGTTATTAGTGGGCTTCAAAGGTTTTACAGACGTGTTTACTAACATTCTTCACCTTACTTGTGCTAATCTAGAAGAGATTGAACTAAATCGTTCAGTCACATCACTAAACTAAATCGTTCACTTACTTTTGTCAAGAGTATATTTTGGGGTTCTGTCGATGTGACAACCGAAAATCAGTCACAAGCTTGGTAGGGAGTAATTGATCGGCTGAAATCCAGGCGATCGGTATCATCGATATACTAGGTTCGGGGAGGACGAGTTAATTGAGGAGTTATGAATATGCAGTTCAAAAAGAAAATCAGCGATCGAGGAGATGTTCCTCATTTACCTAACATGGCCTCTGTAGTTAGTAAGCCACCAAACAAAAAAATCGAGGCAATTCTCAAAGGTGCCATGCAGGAGTTTTTAACCCATGGTTTTGCAGCGACTACGATGGACAACATCACGGCCGTCGCTGGTGTATCGAAGGCCACTGTCTACAGCTATTTTCCAGATAAGGAAGCATTATTCATTGCTTTGATGGAGCATCTGATCCAACGAAAGTGGGCCATATTAGATCAGCTCAATCCGGATCTTTTTCAAGGAGAACCAGCCCAGGTTGTCTTCAAAATAGCCAATATTTTTATCGATCAATTTAGCGAAAGCGTTGGTGATACCCCAGAGTTACTAGATTTGTTGCGCTTGGCCATTGCCGAATCTGGTCGCTTTCCCCATCTGACACAGTCTTTGATTCTCAGTAAAGACAAGCAGTTTGTAGACTCTTTTACTCAGTATTTACAGGCTCATCCAGAATTGGGTTTAATTGATGCTGGCGCTACAGCCAGGGTTTTGCTGGGGACTTTGGTGCATTTTATGATGGTGGAATATATCTTTCAGGCCAAAGAAATTTTCCCCATGGAGCGACAACGATTGGTGAATTGTCTGGTTAGTTTAATTACTGGTCAACACAAAATAGATGAAGATAAGTATGCTGCAATTAAAAATAAATCCTCTCGCCGTAAGCGCTCTAGTTCTGGCACTTTTGAGCAGGAGTACGATGAACCAAAACATCTGCGATCGATCAGAGTCACTGATACTGCTTGGGGAAATCTAGAAGCAATGGCTCAAAAAAATAATCTGACTCGCACAGAGTTAATTGAAAAATTAGCACGAGGTATAGTTGTTTGAATATGGTTATAAAGCTGAAAAGTCCATGCCACAACTGTCTTCAAAAAAATATCTAGTTTTATTGCAAATATTGGTTACAATCAATACGACGATGTGAAGGCTTGTTTTTCATGAAAAATAATATCCTACAAGAACAAATTCTGTACTACCGCGATCGAGCCACCGAATATGATGAGTGGTTTTTCCGGCAAGGGAGATACGATCGCGGGGAAGCACATCGTCAGCAATGGTTGGCAGAGATTGCAGAAGTAGAAGCAGCTTTGTTTGCGGCCAAACCCGGCGGTGATATTTTAGAGCTAGCTTGCGGCACTGGTCTTTGGACAAAGCATTTAGCAGCCTTGGCTACTAATTTGACGGCGATAGATGCTGCCCCGGAGGCGATCGCTATCAATCAACAAAAAGTAGGCTCAGCAGCAGTAAACTACATGGTAGCTGACTTGTTCACCTGGGAACCAGAGCGACAATTTGACTTTATCAAAAGAAAGAGCGTAGCAATTATTTACTATTGTCATTATTCGACAGTCGTTGCTGACCATGACCTTCCAAATATTCGAAATTAGGGAATTCCAGGATCGGAGCAGCTAAATTTGCCTTTTGGCTGGTCGCTACGTCTTTCAGTGTACCCATAACCGCAGCAGTAAAAAGATTATTTTCACCTACAGTACTTGCCAACAAGGCTCGATCGCGGCTTTCCCAGTAGTTACCATTATCTGTTACGTCACACTCGATCCCCATAGCCTGAGCCGCATCTAACAAATCAATGATTTTCAGATGAGAAGTAATGAAATTCTCTAAACCACCATACTCAGGATTACTGGCATATTGGGTCTTGCAATAGCCAAACCAAGTCCACACCTGGTCGCCATCAGGATAAACTCTAAACCCAATATCCGCCATAGAGCAGCCTTTCCCTGGTATCAAAGTGAATCCAATAATGTAGCTAGGATGACGGAAGGAGAATTTGCCATCTTTATCGTTCGCTAGATCGCAGTTTGTAAGAAATTGTTAAACCCATAGTCTTAAGTAATGAGCGAAAGAGTACGTTGCCTGTCACCTCGTCTATAATACCAATATTCTTGGAGCAGCCAGAGTATCATGGATAATCAACAGCCGAACTCTAACCTGAGCATTGACGAAAACAGCGCCCAAGCTCAACTCCTATACGAACAGCAGCGGCAACAAATTCTGCAACCATACCTTGTCACCCGAGTTCGGCGCGGGATTATCGGCTCCAGTCGTTATGCAAAAAGACTGCGCCAAGATATTCGACAGGCCACCAACACTACTAAACATCCCCCCATTCTAATTACCGGTGAACCCGGATTAGAAAAAGATAACATTGCAGCTTTGATCCATTTTGGCTCCGATCGAAAACGTCAGCCCCTGATCAAAATCGAAGCCAAAAATCTCAAACTCCCCGACCTATTTGGGCGCGCCAGCGGCAAGCCGGGGCTTTTGGATTGGTTGGGGCAAGGCACCTTGCTCATCAACAACTGGCAAGACCTCAGCGCCCCCTTGCAGCTTGCCCTCCAGCAACTAATAGAAACCGGCACCTATATCCCCGTAGCCTCTGAAGGTGTTCCTTCAGGAGCAGCGCGTCAAAGTTCGGCCTGGATTATAGTCAATAGCGAAAAAGCGATCGATCTGGTCATCCAACGTTGCTCCATTCCAATCAAAGTGCCACCGCTCCGAATCCGCAAAGCAGATATTGAAGCCCAAATTAACTACTACATTTCTTTAAGCTGTCGCAAAACCGGCCAGTTTCGGCCTCGGCTATCTCCAGAAGCACTACGGTGTTTGCAAACCTACGATTTTTCGGGTAACTTGGCCGAATTAGAAGGCTTAGTCAATCGGGCGATCTTCCAAGCTAGCTGCGCTCCATTGCTCACCGAAGAAATTTTCTGGCCTGCGCAAGCTCCTAAAAAACGCTTTCGCCTGAACTTACTCAATAGTTATCCCCAACTACGAAACTGGCTGCGCAGTGATTGGTGGCCCGATCGAATTAATTTTGGCTTCACCAGTTGGATTTATGTAATTGTCGTCCTACTGCTTTTCCTTGGCCCCCAAACCCGCGATCGGAACATTGCTCTCAACCTATTTTGGGCTTGGTGGTGGCCGCTGGTTTTATTGACTTTCCCATTGGTGGGTAGACTGTGGTGTGCGGTCTGTCCCTTTATGATCTATGGAGAAATTGTCCAGAAACTACGCCAAATCCTCTTGCCCAATCTGCCCTTTTTACCTTGGCCACGAGTTTGGGCAGAGCGTTGGGGTGGCTGGATTTTGTTTGCTGGTTTTGCTGCTATTTTGTTGTGGGAAGAACTATGGAATTTAGAAAACACTGCATATTTATCTGGCTGGTTGCTATTGATCATCACCGCCGGAGCGATAATTGGATCATTGTTATTTGAACGTCGTTTTTGGTGTCGTTATCTTTGCCCGATCGGGGGCATGAATGGACTCTATGCCAAACTCTCGATCGTGGAACTCCGCGCTCAGCAAGGTATTTGCTCGGCTAGTTGCAATACCTACCAATGCTACAAAGGTGGCCTCGCCAAAGGAGAAGGCCAAGAGACTAATGGCTGCCCGGTTTATTCTCATCCCGCCCAGCTCACCGATAATCGCAACTGTGTCCTCTGTATGACCTGTCTCAAAGCTTGCCCTCATCGATCGGTGGAAGTAAATCTGCGTCCCCCCGGCATCGAACTATGGACTACCCACTTAGCGACTAATTACGAAGTCGCTTTGCTGTTTTTACTACTGGGTTCAGTGGGTGTTCATCATTTACCCCAGATTTGTGAAATGTTGCAGATTCCAGCAACCGCTTTAGAATCTTGGCCACTACATGCTGGGCTTGCTACTTTGACTCTAGTGATACCAGGGATGGTGGCCTTTAGCTGCGATTTTCTGGCTACCAAATTACAACCATCCTACCCAGATCGTCCCTTCCGCGATCGGGCTTATGCCTACCTGCCTTTAGTCCTGTGTGCCAACCTATCTCATTATCTACATCTGGGTCTCACGGAAGCTGGAGCAGTTATCCCAGTGACCTTAGCGACTTTTGGAGTGCCTTCAACAACTCTGCCCAGCAACTTAGTGCAGCCCTTCATTGCTCATCCAGCCATCATTGCCTTATTACAGGGCACAGTCCTATTAGCTGGAGGATTTTTAGCGATCATACTTTTGGGGAAAATCAGCCGTCAGCCTTGGTTACAATTAGTCCCGCAACTAGGAACGATCAGTGGATTCACAATTTTACTCTGGCATTTAATACTTATATAGCTATGAAAAATACATTGTATTTCTATAAAAAGCTCAGACTCAAATCTACGATTAGAACAGTAAGCACCATCGAAAAAATAGTTGCCAAACATCTAATACAATAACGGAGTAAAGATTATTCAGGCCAAAATAATGAGTGCAATACCCTACCTAATTGTCCATGATGCCGCTGCTGCCATTGATTTTTACCAAAAAGCTTTTGGAGCTACCGAATTTGTGCGCTTAGCTGATCCAAGCGGTAAAGTGATGCACGCCGAAATCAGACTAGAGGATACTCAGATTATGTTAGCGGATGAGTTCCCTGAAATGAACTACCGTAGTCCAAAAACACTCGGCGGTTCACCAGCTTCTATTCTTTTGTACATCGACGATGTAGACAAATTGTTTGCAGCAGCAATAAGTGCCGGTGCAACAGAAACTCAGCCAGTACAAGATCAGTTTGACGGCGATCGGCGAGGCACCCTGACAGATCCTTTTGGCCATGTGTGGCTACTTGCTACCAGTAAAGAAGATGTATCACCAGCAGAATTACAGAGAAGATTTGCAGCAATGATGGAGCAAGGCCATCCATAGGAATCCAGGACAGAAGTGGGTCGTGTTTTATTAGTGGAACGTGTTCCTGGGG
>JANOXZ010000258.1:0-6957 GCA_031418695.1 Synechococcales cyanobacterium VAR_35_metabat_10 | reverse complement strand
TGGCGCAGCCAGAATTCCCACACGTCCGCATACGTCACAGGTACGGGTGAATGCAGGCGCGCGTGGGCCAAAACCTTGCCCAGGGCATCAGACAACTCTCGATGGAGATGCTCATCTGGGTCAACTAAATTCTCAACTAGTTCCGTCGGCTCGGGTTCAATAAAATCGCTCAACTCTCACCTCAAAACTAACTTTTTTAACAGACTTGATTTTTATTCTTACTCAAGATTATCGTACCCAAATCATGATTAAAAACTAGGGCTATAAAGCCATTACCTATCAACCTGAACTATTCAAGGCCGTGTCGATACTGTATGATAAGTCCTGGCATTCAGTCCTACGGTATCGTGGAAGCTGTGAGTACTCAATAACAAATATTACCAGCGACCGTGCTCTAATGGTTACTCCTATAGGTCAGGGGCGCTGACCATTGACTGTCTATGTGACTACCCATAAAGACTATCCAGCTTAAGTTCACTGAAATTTGAGGTGTATCCATTGTTTTTAGATGACTCCAACCACGCTAATGAAGCTGATAAACCGATCAGCCAAGCCCCAGTAAAATTGCTGGTCAGCATCGCCACTGTGCCTACCTTAGCGGCGATCGTCGGATTGCAGGCTGTATTGCAGCAAGTCCAAGCCTTAGCCAATAACAGTGAAGAAATTTTTCGGGGCGATCGACTGCCTTTGTTGCCTTTCCCGGAACCAGCGCACCCGGAATCATTCCAACAGTCTAGTTCTCAAACTCCTAGCTAGAGACAATTATCATGGGTCAGCAACTTCAACCGTTCCCGATCGAATCAATGGCGACAATTTCTCCTCAAACTTCCTTGCAGCAATATATTCAGTTCGTTGAAGATCTCTGGAAATCGATTTTGGCCGAAGCCTACGGTTCTCAGCTTATCGAGCTTTTGGAACAATTGCGCGATCTTTCTTCTCCCGAAGGACAAGCCACTGAATGCAGTATTCACACCATTATTGCCGAGCTGAAGCTAGAAGATGCAGTCAAGGCCGTGCGTGCCTTTGCTCTGTATTTTCAGCTTATAAATATTGTGGAGCAGCACTGTGAGCAAAAAGAGCGGCAGTCTTTTTTGCGAAATGGTCAAAAGGTCAATCAGTTAGAACGCTCTTTGAGTAGTCTAAGTCCTGATCCAGATACTTTTCAGGCGTTGTTTGCCCATCTGAAGCAAGTGAATATGCCGCCAAATATGATCAGAAATCTGTTGGCAGATCTAGATATCAACTTGGTATTTACTGCTCACCCCACTGAAATTGTTCGCCATACTATTCGCAACAAACAGCGACGGATTGCCGGACTTTTAGAAGATCTTGATCGACAAACCAATGATCCTAGCGAACTGATGAACAGTGATGCTTGGGAAGTGATTCGGCTAACTGAGGCTTTGCGCGAAGAGATTCGCCTGTGGTGGTTTACCGACGAAATTCACCAGTTCAAACCTTCGGTGTTAGATGAAGTTGACTATACTCTCCATTATTTTGACGAAGTGTTGTTTGATGCGGCTCCTCAGCTTTTTCAACGCTTGCAGTATTCCTTAAAGCAAGTTTTTCCAGAGCTGGAGCCGCCCGCCCACGATTTTTGTCGGTTTGGGTCTTGGGTTGGCTCCGATCGAGATGGCAACCCCTCGGTGACTTCCCATGTGACCTGGCGCACAGCCTGCTATCAGCGGGGGATGGTTTTAGGCAAATATCAAGCCGCGATCAAAGAAGTGAGTAATTTGCTGAGCTTGTCGGCCAATCGTAGCCAAGTTTCGGCGGAGCTACTCAATACTCTGGGACGTGATGCTACCTATCTACCTGAGCTATATAGCAGTATTTCCCACCGGTATATTCGGGAACCTTATCGGATGAAGCTCTGTTATATTGCTGAGCGGTTAAAAAATACCATTACCCACAACCAAAAGGTAGCGGAACGGGAGATTTTACAATCTGATGGTCGTGTAGCGGAAGCTATCCACACCTATTACAACCACAGTTCAGAGTTTTTGGCGGAGTTACAAATTATTCGGCGCAGTTTAGAAGCTAATGGTTTACTGGTAGGGGCGATCGAGAACTTAATTTGTCAGGTAGAAATCTTTGGTTTCAATCTCACTCATTTAGATATTCGTCAAGAAAGCACTGTCCACGCCAATACAATCGCTAAAATCACCGATTATTTGCAAATACTGCCAAAGCCTTATTTGGAAATGAGTGAAGACGAAAAAATTCGCTGGTTGGCCACAGAGCTACAGACCAGACGGCCACTGATTCCTGGTGAGATACCATTTGGCAAAGAAACTAAAGAGAATACAGAGGTTAAGGAAACTAAGGAAGCCAGAGAGACTAGAGAAAAAGAAGTTAAAGAGGGCAAGGAAGCCCGGGAGGCGATCGAGACTTTTCGGGTGTTGCGATTGATGCAGCAGGAGTTTGGCCTGGATATTTGCCACACTTATGTCATCAGCATGAGCCACGAGGCTAGCGATGTGCTAGAAGTGATGCTGCTCGCTAAAGAATCTGGATTATTTGATCCGTCAACTGGCATTACTACTTTGCGGATCGTGCCGTTGTTTGAGACGGTAGAAGATCTGCAAAAAGCGCCCGGGGTGATGACTGAGCTGTTTAGTTTGCCCTTGTATCGGGCGGCATTAGCCGGTGGTTATGAAGTCACCGAGCCGCTGTTGACTCCAGATTTACAGGAAGTAATGCTGGGTTATTCTGATAGCAACAAAGACTCGGGCTTTATGAGCAGTAACTGGGAAATCCACAAAGCCCAGTTAGCCTTACAGGCAATCGCCGACCAATATGACGTAAAGCTACGGATTTTCCATGGTCGCGGTGGCTCGGTGGGTCGGGGCGGTGGCCCTTCTTATGATGCAATTCGGGCGCAGCCTAGTAATAGTGTAAATGGCCGAATCAAAATCACCGAACAGGGCGAGGTGCTGGCTTCTAAGTATTCTTTGCCAGAGTTGGCGCTGTATAACTTAGAAAAAGTAGTTACAGCGACGATCGGGGTGAGTTTATTAACTGGTAGTTACGATGGTATTGAGGAATGGAATCAGATTATCGAAAATCTGTCGGCGAAGTCTCGCTACTATTACCGCAAGCTGATTTATGAACGCCCAGAATTTATTGATTTTTTCCATCAAGTAACACCGATCGAAGAAATCAGTAAACTACAAATTTCGTCCCGTCCTGCCCGTCGCAAGGGTAAGAAAGATTTGGCTAGTTTGCGAGCAATTCCGTGGGTGTTTAGCTGGACACAGAGCCGCTTTTTGCTCCCTGCTTGGTATGGGGTCGGGGCAGCTTTGGAAGAATTTATTGCCGAAAGTCCGGAAGAGCATTTCCGGTTGCTGCGATCGTTTTATCGAGATTGGCGCTTCTTTAGAATGACTATTTCTAAGGTGGAAATGACCCTGGCTAAAGTAGATATGCAGATTGCTCGGCACTATGTGCAGGAGCTAACTTTGCCAGAAGACAAAGAAAAGTTCATGGCGTTGTTTGATGAAATTGAGGCAGAGTTCGATCGGACGGCTAAATTGGTGCTGGCGATCGCTGGTCACAATAATTTCTTGGATGATAACCCCGAATTACAGCGATCGGTGCAACTGCGTAATGGCAGTATTGTACCGCTGGGCTTTTTGCAGGTTTCGCTGCTCAGTCGTCTGCGTAAATACGATTCCCAGCTTCCTACAGCCTATCGTGATAAAAAGAGCGATCTGTTAGATGGAGCATTGCTGACCATCAATGGTATTGCTGCTGGGATGAGAAATACGGGGTGATTTATAGCTGGTTTGTTGGTTGTCAAGGGTTGTTTTGGCGTTTCTCAGCAACTTGATAGCTAGTGGATTACTCTGAACTGGGAAATCTACCATTCCTGCAGAAAAAGCCAAACTTAAAAACACTAATATTGAACTAAGTCGCTCGGTGCTCGAACAGGAAAATTGGCGATCGGCTGAAATCCAAAGCCGAGCAGCAGATCTCTTACTCAGAGCCAAAAAACTTTGGGCAAATGATCTTAACTAAAGTAAATCTGTGGTGTTTCAACTTTCTATGATTGTTACTCTGAAGTCTAAACAAAACAATGTAATGACAATGACATTACATTGTGTTAGAATCTTGATGGCGCAGTTTCCCTAAAGAAATACTATGACAACCCAGAAAACAACTCCGCGTAATACCCTCAATTTGCGTATTCAACCAGCAGAACGTGATTTGATTGATATGGCTGCTAAGATTCAAGGCAAAAATCGCACCGATTTTATTTTGCAAGCTGCCTGCACCGCAGCCGAAGAAGCTTTGCTCGAACGGACTATGTTTTTAGCAAGTCCAGAAGCTTATGCAGAATTTCTTGCACTTTTGGACGCGCCAGCACAGCCTAATGAACGTCTCCGCAAAACAATGCAGGCCGTTGCACCTTGGGAGTAAGTATGAATTTTACGCCTCCCGAGCTACTGGCTAATCATCACGAAACCGCTGATTTTTCCTGTGGAACTGTTGCGCTTGATGATTGGTTAAAACGACGAGCATTAACTAATCAAAACAGTGGTGCTACAAGGACGTTTGTTACCTGTATTGATAAAAGGGTCATGGGATATTATGCCCTTGCTTCTGGGGCAATTAGCACTCAATCTGTATCAGGAAGCTTTAGACGAAATATACCCGACCCAATTCCGGTAGTAATTTTGGCTCGACTGGCGATCGATAGTTCTTGTCAAGGACAAGGGTTAGGACGTGTTCTATTTCGTGATGCGGTGCTACGAATAATGCGTGCAGCAGATACGATCGGAATCCGTGGCATCATTGTTCAGGCTATTTCAGAACAAGCCAAGAACTTTTACTTAGCTTTAGGATTTGATGTTTCCCCACTTGAACCGATGACATTGATAATCTCACTCAAGAGTTTACGTGCTTTGAATGAAGATAGTTCTGCTTCAGCATCTTCCTGATTTTTTTTTACCAGAGAATACGTCACTATTTAAAATGTAGCTTTTTAACTGCTTCTCTGAAATCTATGACGATTTCGTCATCAGAGGTTTCGACGATCGGCTCCTTGCTACTATCCCTAACACTAATTTTATGTAGAAGAGTAGATGCTACTATTTTGGGGTCACTATTCGGTAATATTTCAAATAGCTTAGTAGATTCATCGCAGGGTGTGCGGGGAGTGGGTACACCACAAACCATTCGTTTATTGATTTTAAGATGATTTAGCTTACCGCTGCTCCAAAATTCCTGAAAGCGATCGGAAGAATCCCGACAAGTTACTTGAGGATTGCGAATAGCCGTGTTTTTCCAGCGAATTAACTCGGTGGTGAAGCCGTCGGAGTAAACAATGTAAGTAGAGCTGATTTTTGTTTTGGGGTTGAGGCGACAATCAAAAACCAGCGAAGATCTATTTTGGGCAGAAGCTGGAGACACATTCAGTAAGATTAAAATTGTCCATAGACTAGAAATCAAAGGAGTTTTTTGTAGATTAATAATAGAAAGATTCATAGCACTTAAAAATTGATTTAGTCATGAGACTGACGAATCAAGCTGATTAAACTACTACTGATGCCAATCACCATCACTGTTGGTAGTAATGGCAATAAATAACCAGAGGCAAACAAGAACCATCCAGTCCCAGCACTGAGGAGCGTCATTCCAGCCGTAATCGGGAGCGTTCGCATAGCGTTGGCGGAGCCAAATCGCCCTAAAGCAAAAACAGAGGCTCCAGTTAGGCCAGACCACAGCAGAAGGTAAATTGTTCCCATCGCATCGCCTGCTGGCGCTGTTAAGGGTTGCCGATCGACAATCGAGCTAAGAATTTGAGATGTGGCGATCGCATGTAGCATCACGCTCGAAGATTGATCTTTGACTGTGCCGACTAATATGATTTTACCTTTGGAAAAATCGGAATTGCTATCAATTAATTTATCTAGATCGCTTAAATTAACTTGTTTGATTTTAGCTGCCAAATACGGATTTAAAACAATTAACTGCTGCGGCTTGGGTGGATTCTTAGCCTGTGGGGAATTCTTGGTCACTTGCCAGGCCAGAGCCAAACAGTCTGGATTTATTTGGGCTGTATAAGCCATGCTGGGTAGTACTTCAGCGCAATTGCGGCTGATATTGGGTTTTTCTAAAAAGCTATTGCTAGCTTCATGCTCAATTTTTACATCTAAGCCCAGCGCGGCAAAAGGAATCTTGGATATTTCTTGTAGTTGTGATTCTCCAGAAATAAATTCACCATTGGGCACAATGCGCCCCTCCTCGGCACTGGTATCTCGATAGCTGAGATCGATGACCACTAATTGATTGGTGGCGGTTATTAGGTTAGCTTGGGTTGATTGGAATCGATCGACCACCAGTGATTCCAATGCTTGGATGGGGGCGAGGGATTTTAAGCCGATGGTGATACCAGTAGATAGCAACGAAATTCCGATCCAGGTGATGGCTATTTGTGGGGACTGAGTTAGCCAGTGGCTGGCCTTAGTGAAAGATTTTGGTAATGATAATTGCCACTTCGATCGGGAGAGTTGTCGCCAGGTGATTCTCTCGCTGTTGGGGTTGTGCAAGAGCATTGGTAGCCAGCTTTCAAATTCATCATTCCGGTCTGTGGCCGGTTTCAAGCGTTCTCTGGCGTACTGAAATGCAGTGGTGAAGACGTTGCTCTCGCTGTAGCATTTTAGTAAATCACGGCAAAAATTCTGGGCTAATCGATCGGGGATCTGCGATCGCATCACAATTAAATAAGGAATATTCAGATCGGCCAGTGCTGCGGCCAAGCCCAGGCCACTACAGCAATTGAAGATGGCAATTTGCAAACCTCGATCGACTGCTTGTTTTAAATCTGTTTTGATTTTGTCAATGGAGAGTGAAGTATTTTTATCTAAATAAATCATCCCCAATGTTTGAATTTCATTGTCCAGTTCTAGTTCGATCGTTTCACCATGGCCACCAAAAAACAGCATGTCTATT
>JANOXZ010000257.1:0-5990 GCA_031418695.1 Synechococcales cyanobacterium VAR_35_metabat_10 | reverse complement strand
GCCACATCTACTTTACCTTTACTCAAACCCTCTTTCAGAGCATCCCAAGTATCAAATTTAACCAAGTTGACAGTTAAACCTTGCTCTTTAAAAAATCCTTTGTCTTTGGCCACAATTAAGGGCAAACATTCGATCGATGGCACAAAACCAATATTAATATCCTTCTTTTCCGGTTGACCAAAAGCCACCGGTTTAGCTTGGTTAACAGTTTTGCTGCAAGCGGCAAAAACTAAGCTAGCTGTGGAAAGGGTAACATACTGTAAAAATTCTCTACGCTTCATGAGTGGCTAGCTAGGCGCTGCTAGCATCGGTGATGGTTGATTCTCGCCAAAACGAGCGAGTTCAAATCCTACCTTATTGCAGGCTCCACAATCAAGACTACATTTTTGGTGCTTAAATGTATCTTGGGTTAATTGCTGCCAATATTAGGTAAAAATTTAGAGGTCAGGAAATGCAGAGATATTGGTGGTGGCTAGTTGGGGGATGCTCAATTAGCTGTTTGACATTAGTGAGCAAGCTGGCCTACGGAGTGCCAACCAAGGGTGGACCATTATCAACATTAGATGCCGTCGGCATCGATGCCCGAAGATTGCATGGTTATCCTTTCTATTTAACTGGCAAAAAAATCTCGATCGGTCAAGTAGAGCTTGGTCGTCCCTCTGCTTTTCGGATAGATAAAGCGGCCTCAACCTTCACAGTGTTGCAGCTAGAGCAAGTTTTCTTTCAAGATAAATCTGCCGAATCCAATACCTCGGTAGACAAACATGCCACCATGGTTGCCAATGTCATGATCTCTAAAGACAAGGCTCGGCCAGGGGTATCTCCAGATGCAAGATTATATTCTACCGCAGTAGGTCTATCTCGTCAGACTAGTCAGGCCAAAGAATGCGTAGCCAGTCAGTTCATTGCTCAACAAAATGGCGGTGATGTGCGGGCAATTAACTATAGCTTTGGCGATCCTTTGGGCAAACCACCCAGATCACGAGAAATACTCGATGGCAACGCTTTGCTCACCCAATGTTTAGACTGGTCATCACGGGTTCACAATGTGCTGCATATAGTCGCTGGCAACCAAGGACGCGGCGGCATTCCAATTCCTACCGACAACTACAATGGGGTGAATGTGGCCTACTCTGCTCAGCGAGATGGGGTCTTTCGCAAAGTGGATTTTGCTAACCTCAGTGAAAAGCCAATAGGGACAGCCAAAAAAATCGGCGGCAAAGAAATCAATACTAATGATCGGCGATCAATAAGCATATTAGCTCCCGGCACTGGCTTTACTCTCTATGATTTGGATGGCAAAGTCATCAAAATCAACGGCACTAGTTTTGCCACTCCCCAAGTCACCAGCACTGTGGCCTTGCTACAAGAATATGGCGATCGACAACTACGGGCTGCAAGTAAAACTAATAAGCTGAGTATTGATCCTCTTCAACCATTGACAATTAACAATCAGCATTGGGGATTAGCCGCTCGTCAACATGAGGTGATGAAAGCAGTGATGCTCAACTCTGCGGATAAAATCCAAGATCTCGGCAATGGTCTCCGGTTGGGCATGACCCGCACAGTGTTAACCAAGACCAACAAAAGTTGGTTAGAAAGTGAAGCTTTCCAAGACCCCAAACATCCTCTAGATTACCAAATGGGTACAGGGCATTTGAATGCTTTTCGCGCCTATCAACAGTTTCAACCCGGCCAATGGTCACCAAATACTGCGGTGCCGGCAATCGGTTGGGACTACAATCAAGTCTCAATTTATCGCGATTACCAACTCAATGATCTCTTACAAGCCGGTAGTTTTGTCTCGATTACTCTAGCTTGGGATCGACAAGTAGAGTTGTTAGACAGCAACAAAAATAGTGAATTCGACGAAGGAGAAAGCTTCCTCGATCGCGGCTTAAACAACCTAGATATTTATTTAATGCGCTCCACTGATAATGATATTCGTCAAAGCATTTGGTCTTCTACTAGCGACGTAGACAGCGTAGAACATATTTTCCATCAGATTCCTAGTAGTGGTAAGTATAAAATTCGGGTGCAAATGCGAGATCGCCAAAATCTCCCTAGTCAACCCTATGCCTTAGCTTGGTGGACTATATCAGCAGCAAAACCAGCCACAGTAACCATAAAATGAGTATCCCCAAAGTAACTTTAGTGACCGGTGCCGCTCGATCGGGTAAAAGCGAATGGGCAGAGCGTTTAGCAGTTAAATCTGGCCTGCAGGTGGTCTATGTAGCTACAGCCAAGATTGACCCTACAGATGTTGAATGGCAAGTTCGCATCGGCCAACATCGCCAGCGTCGCCCTCTGGATTGGCAAATCATCGAGGGAGCCGAAAACTTGACTGAAATTATTACTACCGCCCGTCCCGGTCAATGTTTGTTAATTGATTCTTTAGGAACTTGGGTAGCAAATTTTTTAGAGGATGCTGAGGAGATCTGGCTACTAGAGCAAAGCAAGCTACTAAGTAGTTTGCAATCTGCTTCTGGCATGGTGATCTTAGTTGCCGAAGAAACCGGTTGGGGTGTAGTGCCTGCTTATGCTTTGGGAAGGCTGTTTCGCGATCGACTGGGAACACTCACCAGAAAAATTGGCTCGATCGCCGATCCAGTGTATCTAGTGACTGCTGGCCGAGTGTTAAATCTAGCTCAGCTTGGAGAGTCTTTAGACACATAAGATTAGGATCGCAGTTGAGCATTTTTTTCATGCCAGCGCAGTCCAATAATAGCAGCGGTATAAAACATATACCCCGGCTCTTCCATCTGAGTAAAAATAAAACCAAAGCCAGCTACGCTCAACAATAAGAAGCGAGAAAAATTATCCACACAGACATAGCGCCAAATAATAAAACCCAAAAACAAATAAGCACCTAAACCAGCAAAACCCAAATCTCCCCAAATCCCCGCCCAGAAAAATAGCGGACAAAACATCGTAGATTCCAAAGCTAGCCAACTGCCAAAGTACGCCTCTAGCAGAGCGTTGCTAGCTGGATGAATACTAGCTCCCAATGGGCCTAAAATTGCCCAGTTCTCTTTCAATAACCAACCACCCAAACGCCCTGCTGTATGACCAGGACCAAGCCCCAATAACCAATTGAGCGGCGAGTGGTAAAAAGTAGGAATTAAATTAAAGGCGATCGGTTTAATGCGTGCAGCTTCTCCGTTAGACCCATAAATCCCATCCTTGTACAAGTAGTTTTTGAAAGCACCAAAAGCTTCCAAGTTTTGCACACACCAAGAAAAAACAATTACAGATAAGATAATTAAAATTATGTAGCCTAGAGTTTTCTCCAGACTTTCCATGGTTAAGAAAACCAAGAGAACACAACCAAACAGCAGAGCAAAAAGCACCTGCTTAGAATCAGATAGCTGTAGCTGGAGAAATGCGGCCACTATTGCTCCATAACGCATCCAAGTCGGAGCCTCTTTGGCATACATCAAATAGTAAATGCCAAAGTAGATTGAGACTGTGGAAGAAACATAGTTGCCAGCCCCTGACACAAAAAATACCCCAGCCATTCCGTCTGTTTCATCCAAATTACCCGCCGATATTTTATGAAATTTGAGTAAAGGCCATTGAATAAAAGCAAGCGCCATATTAATCCAAGAAGAATTAATCATCCATGTCCTAAAAGACTCAAAGCTTTTAATAGACATCGGCACACAGATGATAGATAGAAGCAGCATAAATGGCTCCCCTAACAGCAAAAAATCAAAAACGATGTTGATATATCCACCATTATTGATCAAAGCACTAGCAATCATTGATGCCAAAAAAATCAGCAACCCCGAAAGTATCATCCAAACAATTGCAATTTGTCGAGGATTTTTTGGGCGAGAGGAAGAAAGAATAATAAACGTTGTCACCGGCACAACCAAAAAGTGCAAATGGTTCAATACTGATGGCAAGCGAGTCACAGAGCAAATAATGCGAGAGTAAAAAGCTGAGGAGAATGCCGCAATCGCCAGTGTGCTCCCCTTATAGAACCCCTTTTTACTCGATCGATCTGCTCTAATATACATACTGTACCAATCTATTTTTATTACTCATTCAACATCAAACTGGCACTAGCTACAAGCCAAATCACCAAGTTTCTGTTGAATTTCAACTAAGTCGTTTTAGCTGGTTCCTGATAATTAGGCACTTCCAACTCAAACTGGCCTCGATTCACATTCTGCACAATGCTAGAATAAAATTGCAAATACTGGTTAGTAATATTTATTTTTGAGAACTTAGCAGATTTGCTGACCACCGGTGGCCGTTGCATCACCTGAGAAATAGCTTGAGCAAGGTTTCCGATCGCATTATCTTGCAGTGAGAAATACACACATTCTGCTGAGCCAATCTCTCTAAAGATCGGGATATCAGAACAAACCACTTTACAAGACAAATGCATTGCTTCGGCTAGAGGTAAACAAAAGCCCTCAATAGAAGATGGCATAATAAATGATTGACATTGCTGATACAGCCAACTTAATTCTCCATCATTAATTGATGAAAGAAGATGGACGTTATCTTGTAGTTTTAATTCTTCAATCTGATGCATCAGGTTTTCCGTTTCAGGCCCTTGGCTACCAACCAAGATCAACTTAGTTTTAGCATCAATCTTTTTCATCCGTAACAAAAATCCATAAGAATAAATCAGCAAATTCAGATTTTTATTCTTCCGATGTTGAGCTACGCTCAACAAAAAGGGAGTATTTTCATTACCGCTAAAAAATTTAGGAACTTTCGGCAGAACTTCTTTGAAATCCACAACATTATAGATTACCGTCGATTCTTGTTCAGCCGGAAGCTGTGGAAAGAAAAACCGGAGTCGATCCAAGGTAGTTTGAGAGACACAAGTTAAGGCATCACTTTGCTCAATGCACTGTTTTAGGAATAAGCGGTTAAAGCCAGCCTGAACCTTGCCAAAATTTTCTGGGAGTTCGTAGGGATATAAATCATGAATGGTAGAAATTACCGGACAGGGAAACAGAGATCGCGCAAATGGCAGCGGGAAAGATAAGTGAACAAGCTCCGGGTTTAGCTGATGAGCTAATTGAGGTAATCCCAACAGAAACCAGCTATTTCTAGATAATGAGGTGTTTTTAATATCAACACTAACTATATTGATTTTGTTAAAGCAAAGGTTAAAAGCAGTTGCAAAATATTCTCGCTGCCAAGATCCCACTATTAAAGTAACTTTAGTGATTTCTGGAGCATCAGCCAAACATTCAGCCAGATTGGCGGCATAGCGGCAAACTCCGGTTGGCTTTGAGGCTCTATGTAAGGCAGAAATTAAAACGTGCATATTAATTACCAGGTTGTTTTATATTATTGATGCGGAGATTTAAACCTAAATTGCAATTTTTTCGTAAATACGGGCAAACTGTTTACCTTTAGCTTCCCAGCTATAAAAGTCCCTCACCCGCTGCTGCCCCGCTTTCCCCATTTGCAAGCACAAATGATGATTAGTGGCCAAATGCACCATGGCTGCCGAGAGTTCGTTAACCGATTGTGCCGGGTGAGATGCCGATACTTTAATACCAGTTTCCGAATTGACCTGCGCTGCCGGACCACCCAAATCCAAACAAATCACTGGTCTGCCAGCAGCCATTGCTTCCAAGCAAACACCTGCTCCCGAGTCATGCAAACTGGGGTGTACTAAAATCGAACAATCACCCAATTTAGCCAACACTTCTTCCCTGGGGAGCAGACCAAAAAACTTCACTTGATGGGCAATACCTAAATTTAGAGCCAAGTCTTTTAAACGCTGTATTTCTGCACCTTCGCCCAAAATCCAATATTCAGCAGCCGAAAGATTGGCCTCAGCAAAAGCCCGAAGACCCAAATGCAAACCTTTCCAATGCAGCAGCCGCGCAATACTGATGAATCTAACTGGCGAATTGGGAGGTGGTGGACATTGGGCGAGTTGTGCCATTTCTTCTGGCAACAGCCCGATCGCCGAATATATTTGTACCCAAGGGGCCTGCAACTTACCAACTCGA
>JANOXZ010000256.1:0-4494 GCA_031418695.1 Synechococcales cyanobacterium VAR_35_metabat_10 | reverse complement strand
CAATGCCGCCCTGCCAGATGGAGGCTAGCTCGTTTAGGTGGGTGCTGTAGTAGTCCCATTTGAATAACACATAGTACAGTCTGGCGCCGGGAATGGCTGCTAGTACTAACCAGATTGCTAAATCTCCGATCAAGTTGCCATCAATGTTGCGTTTTTTGGCCAAATAAATCGACAAATTCACGCCGATCAAGACTGCGGAAGCAATCAGTAGCCCATACCAGCGTAGGCTGAAGTTACCAATCTGAAAGATTGTGGGGCCAGGTGAGGCAAAAAGAAGGTGGGTATACAACATCCTAGATTGGCTGAGGGACTTAGATCATCATAGTCTGCCAGATCCTCATTGACGAATTTGGATGGGGAAATTTTCGCACTTCTTATCCGATCTGGTAACAAGACCCTAACCCAATATATAAATTAATGCGAGGTTGGTTCAGGATAGGGGCATCGAATCTGGATCTATACCCAAATCAATCAATCGCTGGCGCAAAGCATTATTTTGCTGTTCCGCTGCTTGCTGCGCAGCGATCGCAAGCTCAGCTCTTTCCTCTGCTGCTGTTGGCAAACCATCTCGAAACTAGAAGTCTTCGATCATGGGGTTGCGCTTTTTGGATGTGGTGGTCGCTGTTTCGTTGGGTTTAGAATTTTGAACCAGTGGCGAAGTTGTCATACAAATTGGCCTTGCTAAACTCTTTCCAACAGTTTAACTGATCGTTTGTCAGCTCGGGTAAGGGTTGGCAAATCCGGATGACTGTCGATAACATTGCCCCAATCTTCGCCCGCTGTGATATCTTGATCGTGCCAAGCCTTAATGACCCCTTGCCGCTCCAGCAATTTCAGGTGTTTGGCCAATTTGTCGCGCAGGGCTTCGTCTTCGTGAGCGTAAGAGAAAAAGACTTCCATGAGGTCTGGGGGAGTTGGCGAAATGGCTATGTTGATCGAGACACCTCAATTTTAACCCATGTATTTCCATAGTAATGGTACGCTCACAGCTTCCATGTGTCAGCTAACGAGGTTGGCTCATTAGATGGTTCTGATGAAATTAGTAATTGGTCGATTCTCCTCTGGAGACACTCCGCGAACGATTTTGGCTTTAGGCTGGAGACTGAGGCAGAGAGAGGAATTTTAGAGGCTTTTTTAGAATTCGATGGGTTCGGTAGTAGAATGCAGATGTATGACATTACTCGTTATAGAGGTAATCATGGATGCTTTGGCAGAGGATTTGAATGCGAAGCTAATTCAATGGAAGCCGGAAACGGCCGATAGAGTTCGTCAAACTATTTCAGAAATCATTGAAATGGCAGACTCCGATGGCCTGGATATTCTTCCTTCGCGTACTGTTGAACAAGATGTATTAGATTTACTCGATGAACCTACAACCCGGTGAAGTTTGGCTGGTCGATCTTGGTTTAGCGGCGAAGACTCGTCCTGTCGTGATTGTGTCACGCCATGATACTGAGCCACCCAGGGCTTTGGCTATTTATGTACCACTGACAACTCAGAATCGGGGGAGTTTGTATGAGGTTGTGTTGCCACGACTGCGATTTCTTAATCAGGATTCGGTGGCTAATGTGCAGGGGATTGGCTCTATCCCAACGGTAAGGTTGGAACGTAAGTTAGGAAAGCTATCCGATGAGGTGATGCTGAAAATAAAGCAGGCGATGCTGTTCGCTTTGGATTTAGAACCTGATATCGAGGAAAGTGGTGAACGTTTGTAGACAGTAAATTGAAGTTTGGCAAATGTCACTGGCGTAGAATCCCGGAATGAGTATCGAGGGTTACTGCTGGAATCGTTACTATGGTTGAATATGGTCCATCAATTTTGGATTTAGGCTGAAGACTCAGGTAAAGAATTGAGCCAACTTTGAATACCTTGTGTATGGGGATGATTAAAGCCTAGCTTGGATTGAGCGATCAGTAAAGCTTGACGATATAGTGCCTCTGCCTCTGGATGTCTACTTTGGCTTTGATAAAGAACACCAAGGCTATTCCAAAGCCAAGGGCAAATAGCCCACCCACTTACAAAGCGCCTGGGCATCAGCCAACTGCGATCGAACACGATCCCCTCCCACCAATGATTCTAAAAGGGCGATCGCTCCATCTTCATCCAATTCTTCTAGAGGCACCTTCTGAACCGTAGAACCTAAATCCAACCGAAAAGTTCTGTAGCTACTTCTCGATCTCTAGCTCTCAGCCAACAAAGTCCAGCAGGATAATAACCTTGATTCTTTTGGTCGATCGCATATTGTAGCGCCAGTTCGGTTTTACCAATACCTCCCATCCCAGCAATCGCAGTAATAGCTATCCGCTCATTTTGCTGTAGTTGAGTATGTAGTTGTTTTAACTTTTCTTCACGTCCAACGAACTTTACCACCCCACTGCGGGGCAAATTGTGAGGAATTGAAGCAGAGGGATTTATCTTTGACCGATCCCGTTCGATCAACTCTAGTCAAGTCTTATTTATAGTTATATTTTCAGCCTGATAAACTTCACCACCTTCAACCTTGTTTTGCCATGCCTTAGCTTTTTCTCCATTTACATTCTGAACCATCGAACTCTGATCTAACAACTTCCCAGCATTAATTTCCTGTGCGATCGCCTGCACCTGCGCCGCAAAATCCTGATCGTTCTTCATGGCAGATTTCAGGTACGTAGTTACATCAAAGATTTCTTCTTCCGAACCTGCCTGCACCTTCTTCAAAGCTTCCTCAGCATCAGGGGTGCCCCTCAGCTTCTGCCAAATCAACTCCCGCAATTGCCCCATCGTAGCGATCGCCTCCCCAGTAAACCTCTTCGCCAAATCCCCAGCCCCAGACTTCACAAACTCCTGAAAAGCCAGAGAAGCGATCGCGCTAGCCGTCAGAGCAGTAACCGGATCAGTCATTGGTAAATTCCTCCAAAACCCCCCTTGATTCTAGCAGGTAAGTAAAATGCTAACTTATATCAAAACCATCAAAAACACTCCATGTCCACTTCACCCCTAAAACTCAAAAACATCCTCAAACAACAGACCCACATCAACCAACAACTGTTTCAAGCCGCCAGCACCAGCAACACCATCCCACCCACAATCCCCACCCAACTCCACCAAACCACCCAGCAAATCGAAACAATCTGCACCAAACACCAACTCACCCCCACCGCCCTCGCCAAACCATCCAGAAACGCCTACACCTGGATGAAATTCCTCACCAACCCAAACAACCTCCAACTTCACTTTGATACATTGAGCCGATCGATCGCCATCAGCCAAGAAATCATCAAAACCCAAGGCAGCGGCCAAATATTCATCGAATTCACCCACGGCTCCAACCTCTACAAATTCCGTATCCTTCGACAAGCTCAGGGCAGCGCCATCAACAACCTCACCACCCTCAACATCAGCGAAAGCTTCATCCACTCCAGCGACCAAGTCCTCACCGCAGTTCTCCAAACCGCCCTTCACCAAAAAAACACCACAGCCAGCGAAATCATCCGCAAATTCAGCCTCAGCGAAGAATGCAGCGATGTCTTACTAGAACTCGACCTCATCGCCCAAATAGCCACCGAAACCGCCCAAGGCAACATCTACAACCTCGACCACCTCTTCAGCACCATCAACCACCAATACTTTGCCGGAACCATGAGCAAACCCCGCCTCATGTGGAGCAGCATCTTATCTCACCGCAAACTTGCCCACTATGAACGAACCCGCGATCGAATAGTCATCAGCAAAATCCTTGACCACGAGCGAATCCCGCAGTACCTGGTAGAATTCATTCTCTACCACGAACTACTCCACAAACACCACGGTATTCAGTGGCTGAACGGTAAGTGCATGGTACATACCCCAGAATTCAAACATAGCGAAAGAAAATTTAGCCAGTTCCAAGAAGCTGAAGCCTTTCTGAAAAAAATGTCGGCAGGATCTGTCTAGTTTCCTTTGACGAATTCATTCTAGTCAAATTAACTCGGTTGCTTGGCTAGTAATGGAGCGGCACCTAGTAATTCTTTGGTATAGGGATGAGTTGGATTACTGAAGATTTGTTTGGTGTCGCCAAACTCTACGATTTGACCTTTGTTCATGACTGCAATTCGATCGCACAAGAACCGCGCCAACCAAAGATCGTGAGTAATAAACAGATAGGTAAGGTTATACGCTTCCTTCAGTTCCAACATCAGATCTAGTACCTGAGATTGAATAGTGGCATCGAGCATACTCACCGGCTCATCACAGATAATCAACTTGGGTTCGGTAATTAAGGCGCGGGCAATGCCGACCCGTTGCTGTTGACCACCAGAGAGTTGGTTGGGATATCGATCGATGAATTCCAAAGCTGGAGATAGACCAACTTTATCCAGAATAGCCAAGACTTTTTCGCGGGCGATTTCGGGGGTAGCGATTTTGTGAATTAGCAATACGTCCGCAATACTGTCACCGATCGTCATTTTAGGATTTAGCGAAGCACTGGGATCTTGGAAAATCATCTGGATTTGGCGACGTTTGTTTTGCATCTC
>JANOXZ010000255.1:0-13541 GCA_031418695.1 Synechococcales cyanobacterium VAR_35_metabat_10 | reverse complement strand
TTGTATGATAGATTAATTAGTATCTGCGGACATGGCGGAATGGTAGACGCGCTAGTCTTAGGAACTAGTACCTAGTGTGTGGGAGTTCGAGTCTCCCTGTCCGCATACTTAAGCGCAGCTCTAACAAAACCTAATTAGGGCTTAAAATTTCAGACAATTTGAAAGGGATAAGGTAAAGATTTTGAACATGCGCGGTCGTAAAGTACGCATAGCCAGAAACACCATGTCTTATACCGGGCGTAGCTCTAAGCCTCGTATGTCCCGAAGGCGCGCCTTGCCTGCTCATTTTTTAGCACCGGATGACAGTATAAGTGAAACCGCACATCCTTCTAATGTATATCCAGGTCTGGTGGATGAGTTTGAAAATGACGAAGAAAACGAAGATCTGCCAGAGATCGCTTATTTCTGGGATTAGTACTTTTGGACATTTATCAACTGGCTCTGCGACCATTACTTTTCAATATTCTGAAGGCTGACCCAGAACAGGTACATCGGTCTTCTTTAGATTATTTAGCAACTATTGATCGCAGTAAGACTTTCGGTTCAGATATTCTCAAAGCAAGCTGGCGACAGTGGTTTTGCCTTGCCGATCCCCGGTTAGAGCAAACTATATGGGGCAAGCATTTTCCTAACCCGATCGGTCTGGCCGCAGGCTTCGATAAAGATGGGGTTGCTCCTGGTATTTGGCCAACTTTGGGCTTTGGTTTTTCGGAGTTAGGTACTGTCACTTATTACCCTCAACCGGGCAACGATAAACCTCGGCTGTTTCGGTTGCCAAATGACCTAGCGGCCTTAAATCGGATGGGTTTCAATAATCTCGGTAGCGAATCCATGGCGGCTAGGTTGATTGATCGATCGCCTAGTCCCTACCCTCTCGGAATCAATCTAGGCAAATCCAAAGTTACCGATGAAGAGGATGCGGCCACTGATTATGCGGGTAGTTTTCAGCGTTTACAGAACTGTGGGGACTATTTTGTAGTGAATGTTAGCTCTCCCAATACGCCGGGACTGCGCAATTTACAAGCTGTGGACATGCTGGCTAAGATTGTGACGGCGATGCAAGAAGTTAATAAATCGCGCCCCATCCTAGTCAAAATTGCTCCAGATTTGGCATGGGAAGATATTGCTGCTGTAGTAGAGCTATCGCAAAATATGGGTCTGGCAGGAATTATCGCTACTAACACCACGATTGAGAAAGCTTCACTTACTACCAAAATCCTGAAAGAAACCGGTAATTTATTGGTCAATGAAGCTGGAGGGATTAGTGGTGCGCCCTTGCGCGATCGATCCACCGCCGTAATTCGCTACATTTACCAAACCAGCCAAGGCCAACTACCAATTGTCGGTGTGGGCGGGGTGTTTACTGCCGATGATGCCTGGGACAAAATCACCGCTGGTGCTAGTCTAGTGCAATTATATACTGGCTGGACTTACCAAGGCCCTTGGACAGTCCTACGCATTCTGCAAGGACTATTGAACAAGTTAGAAGCCCATGGTTTAGAAAATATCGGGCAGGCGATTGGCTTTCGTCCACACTTCGTGAACGGATACGCCGAAAAAACCCAAACAAAATCACCATAATAATAGTTTGCGACTAGCGAAAAAACTAGGGATAAGCAGATACTCTGTCTACCCATCCCCCAAATTTACGTTTCATCTCTCTTAAGCCGGTCTGGTCATTACCCCATTAAGGAAGATGTCCGCTAGACCCTCAGCCATTTCCCGCATCTCTTGGTGATTAGAATCAGGGCTAATGATCGTGTCGTGGCTAAAGCCCGCGATCACAAACATGCCTAAGAACACCTGAGCAACTACCTTGGCATTGAGAGGGCGATATACTCCTCGATCGATCGCGGTTTGAAAGAAAGCTTCGGCCACGTCGGTCATTTTGGTGACTACTTCCTGCTGAATCTTTTCACGCAGATCAGCATGAAATTGCACTTCCATAAAGCAAACCCGCATTACTTCGTAATTTTTGCCTAAGTGCAGCATTCTTTTATAAATAACCTGAGAAATTGCTTCATAGTTAGCCATTTCACTCAATTCCATCAACAGATCGGTCAATAATTCTACCCAGCCCTGAGTAGCCACTTCCACCAAAATTGCTTTCTTATTTGTAAAATGTCTGAAGAGAGTTCCTTCGGCAATGCCAGCTTTTTCAGCTAGTTCTTTAGTCGTAGTGCCGTCATAGCCCCGATGTGCAAATAAACTCCTAGCAGTCGATAAAATTTTGGAGCGAGTATCTTGCTCGGGCTTGATCTTTGTAAACATGTTTTTTCAGCCCTGTGGTAGCTGAGTTGCGTATTAGCTTATATTTTGCGAGAGAACGGAAAAGATTGTGTCAAACTTTACACTAGTTAAAACTACAAATGTGTAGATTTTTACAAGTTTCTTAACATTGGTTGCATTTTTGATGTAAAAAAACGTCATTGTATTTTTTGCTTTCACGCAGATTACAATGCCATTACCTTACTTCTAATCTTCCGGACTATTCGTTTCAGACTAATGGTTTCAGATCATTGAGCCTTTGCTACACAGTTTTCTTCGATATACTTTACCAAATCCTTGATCGTCATTGAATTCTTTTCCATTAGGTCGATCGGGAACTCAATTTTAAATTCTTCAGACAAATCGAAGTAAATATTTACAGCTTCAAGGTAATAGAGCAAGTGCGGATTGCCAGATTTTTGGATTCGATAGCTGGCCAAATTTTCGATAAATCGGTTGAACTGAAAGCCCGCATATACCGAGTCACGATTGATGTGCAGATTGTCAGCAACAATATTGCACACTTTGCCATAAACCTTACTTTCTGTCTGCCGATCGAACATATTTTCCACAACCCAAAATGCTGATATTTGCTTATAGGTCGAATATAGTCGATCGAATATTTGGTTGGAATTGGCACAATGTCTCAATTAATCAAGGAGAATAGCATCCTACTTGCCTGCCATTTCTTCGACGATTTTCTCCCAAGCAGCTACTGCATCGACTGCCTCAGTAATGGGCCTACCAATCACCAAATAGTCGGCTCCGGCCTGTAATGCCTGATAAGGAGTCATTGTGCGCTTTTGATCTCCGGAGGCTGCCCATTGGGGCCGTACCCCTGGACAAATCAGCGTAAAATTTTGGCTACAAGCCCGGCGCAAGGCTGCGACTTCTTGCGGAGAACAAACAGCACCCTGACAACCCGATTCTTGAGCCATCAGAGCCATTTGCATCGCATAATCTTGCATTTCTAAAGGAATATGCAGGTCAAAGGCTACTTCGCGGGAGTTAAAGCTAGTCAAAAGTGTGACAGCAATGATCGAAGGTGGTTTAAACATTTCAGCCACCGCCGCGACTGCTGCTTTTAGACCAACCCGGCCATTGGCAGCGTGGACAGTCAAAAAATCCACCTCATGGCGTGCCGCAGAGCGGCAGGCTCCCGCTACTGTGTTGGGAATATCGTGAAACTTGAGATCCAAGAAAATCCGCTTATTGCGCTCTTTCAAAACCTTAATTACCTCAGCTCCCGAGCTAACAAACAGCTCTAGACCCACTTTCCAGAAGGTAACTCCGGGTAGGCGATCGATTAGCTCGATCGCCTGCTTTAGATCGGGGACGTCTAAAGGCACAATAATTCGATCGGTAGACATAGTTTCAGACCTTTATTTTTCAGAACTTAATTTTTAGACCTTGAGTTCTTGGCTTTTGAGATACTCGGTGTTGACCCGCGATTCTCTGGTCATCGAAATTTTGCCAGTCCGAGCGATTTCGCGCAGACCAAATCTTTGCAGCACTTGGACGATCGCCACAATTTTGCCCGGATCCCCAACTACTTCTAAGGTCACTGAATCTTCAGCCACATCCACTGCCCGGGCACGGAAGATTTCGGCTAAGCCCAAGACTTCGGCACGGGTGCCACTGTTAGCATTTACCTTCAGCAGCATTAACTCGCGCTCCACACAGGGAGTACTAGTAATATCTTGCACTTTGAGCACATTAATGAGGCGATAGAGCTGCTTAATAAGCTGCTCCACCACATAGTCGTCGCCGTTGACCACCATCGTAATGCGGGATAGTTTATCTTGCTCACTGGGTCCGACGGCCAAGCTCTCAATGTTGAACCCGCGCCGAGCAAACAGACCGGCAATGCGGGTCAAAACACCAGCCTCGTCTTGAACTAAGACTGATAAGGTGTGCTTCATGGTTTTTGAATAGTATCTGGAAGGTCTAGCCATCATATCAATTTGTTGACAGATCCATTACTTTGATGGGCAGCTTCATGAAAATTTTGTAATGTTTTGCTTGCCAAGTAGTCAACCTTATGGATAAATAGGATGCGTGCGTAATTTTTTTCGATGGAGTATTAGTCATGGGTTTCTTTAAGAAAATGTTTGGCATGGAAAAGCCAGAAAATGCTGATATACAAGCACAGCCTGCTGCTGATGCGGTAGATCCTAGCACTGGCGGCGAAGTCGCTCCTGAGCGAGTTGGCCCAGAAGGCGAGTACGACCAAAGTGGTCTAGCTAAAAGAGTCGCATTGGCTTTCGATGAAGACTCTGCACTTGCCGATATTGAAGGTTTGTGGGTTGCCCAAACTGGCTCTTCGGTTGTTTTAAAGGGTTCTGTTCCTAGCCAAGAAATTTTAGACCAGATGGTGGCTACTGCTGCCGGTGTTTCTGGTGCTACTGATGTAAACGTTGAAGCTGTAGAAATCGGCTAGACATTACTCAAATCGAAAAAACAGCCGCTCAATTAATTGAGTGGCTGTTTTTGCCAGTTTGTTGACTAGATATTGACTGCCGACTATTTCGAAGCAATAGAAATTTCGTCAGGATAGTTCGCCAAGTTATACATGATCTCTATTTCTTGAGCAGCTTTTCTGAGCGCAAGCGTTTCGCAAGCATCATAAATAGTCAATACGTAACTGACAATCGACAATACAATCGAAGAAAAAACGCGCATCATTGACCAGAGCACTGCACCAACTAACAAGATCAATGCAGCTAGGCCAGAGGAATGCGGGTGATTACTGACTGTCATAACTTTAATGGGTATGAGGTTGTACATTTGCTAGTTTTCCCGATAACATTTCGAGAATTACAATGGGCATCAATTCTACCTTTATCTAAAATAGCTTCACTGGCATACTAGAGTAACTAGGCATCACACTTTTTTGGTTTTCTACTAGCCATTCCTGAATAATCTTGTTTACCTCTACTGGAGTCTCATCATGGGCACAGTGGCCAGCATCAGGAATTTCGATGAACTTGATATTGGGGTTAAGCCGTACCAAAGTTTGTACGTTGCTACGGGGAATAATTTTGTCCAGATGTCCCCAGACCAATAGCATCGGTAGTTTCATGCGGGGTAAAAAGCGACGGATATTGGGGGCAAAGTAAATGCTGAGCATTCCCCGAAGAATTGCTGGAAAAGCATCGGGGGCTTCTTTGTCTTGAGAAGGAGTCAAGAAAATATTCATCAGTTCTGGATCGATCGCCTCATCTTTGGCATAGGCAAACTTTGCCCATTTTTTGGCTACTCTTGGTCGCCGCACCAAATAGAACAAACTTTTCAGCAAAGAAGGCCGAATAATAGCTAGCCGGGTGAAGTTCAGTACCGGCTGCAGAAACTTCGGAATAGCTTCCTGTTCTGCCGATGGATCAAATAAACTAACCATCACTAAAGACTTCGCCATTTCGGGATAGGTAGCAGCGGCTACTAAAGCGACCAGGGAGCCGATCGAGTTACCTACAATAATCATCGGTTCGCCTACAAAGGTCTGCCAAAAGTCGTGGATTTGTTCTACCCATAAAGAAATTTTATATTCGATCTGGGGCTTCCGAGAGGCTCCAAAGCCGACTAAATCTAAGGCATAGACGGTATGTTCTTGACCAAATACGTCAAAATTCTTGCGCCAGTGGTCGATGCTGCCACCAAAACCGTGTAGAAACAGCACTGGAGGCTGTGGATTATGGATATTTTCTGGGCGGCTAAAGGCATAGCGGGTTTGCCAGCCCCGCCAAACCCAGTCGCGCTGGTGGCCAATTTTGGGCAAAGTAGAGCTGGTATTCATAAGAATTTTAAACAAAAGTAAATTGTTCTTAGCTGATCCCAAAAAAATTGGGTATTATAATAATTAACCTAAAACAGGATACTTGGTCACTTTAGATTCAAGCTTTCCACTGGTCAGGATAATTTCCTGGCCAACCAAAAATAACCCCTCACCCCCAAAATACCATTCCTATCAAGTCACCCGTGATCGAAAAAAGACGCACCCGCGATCTTCCACAAATTAACGAACGCATTCGTTTCCCTAAAATCCGAGTAATCGATGCCGCTGGTGAACAGCTTGGCATCTTAACTCCGGCTGAAGCATTAGAAATTGCCGAAGAACGCGAACTAGATTTAGTCTTGGTCAGTGATAAGGCCGATCCGCCGGTCTGTAGAATTATGGACTATGGCAAGTATAAGTTTGAACTTGAGAAAAAGGCTCGGGAAGCTCGTAAAAAGCAGCATTCTGCCGAAGTCAAAGAAGTCAAAATGCGCTACACGATCGAGGAACACGATTATCAGGTGCGGGTTAGCCAAGCCGATCGATTCCTGAAGTCTGGCGACAAGGTGAAGGCCACCATTACTTTCCGTGGCCGCGAAATCCAACACGCCGATTTGGCTGAAGCTCTGCTGAAACGCATGGCCGAAGACCTCAAGGAAGTGGCGGAGATCAACCAGTTTCCGAAGCGAGAAGGCCGAAACATGATGATGATGATGTCGCCTAAGAAGTAGACACCTGTATTAAAAAGCCCGCTGATCAATATCAGCGGGCTTTGTTTTCTGAGTCGGGAACAGTGTTACAAGTGGCAAAAAATGAGGCTACTACTTCTTAGCTTTCTCAACTGCTGCTAGCAAATCAGTTATAGCCTTAGATAACTTAGCTTTATCTTTGGCTTTACCTGCTTCATCCGCAACCTTAATTGCGGCCTCGATCGCTGTATGTTTATCGGCAGCTTTAGTTTTTAGTTCTTTAGCTGCTTCATCCCACGGACCGAAAAACTCATTGAACTTGCCGACTGCATCATCAACGCTGCCAGTGTCAGCAGCTTTTTTGGCATCATCTAGCATTGCTTTCATCGTTTTCATTTGACCTTCTGACAAACCACCCTGAGCTAATGCTGGTTTGGGAGTTTCGGGTACTGGCTTAGCCTCGATATCTTTAGGCGGCAGAGGTTTATCTGGCTTAATTTCCCCCGCAACCAGAGGCTTAGTAGCAGCCAACGGTTTAGGTGCTGCGGCTACGGTCGTGTCCTTAGGTTTATCTTTCTCTTTTTCCTTGTCTTTAGCACTATCTTTAGCTGGAGAGGAAGCACCAGGACTAGGGCTAGCATCTGGAGTTGCACCAGCGATCGGCGCAGCCTCTGGAGCAGCGGTACTACTAGATATAGGGGTATTACTAGCTGCTGGTTCATCGCTATTGCAAGCACTGATAGTTGTGAGTAATAACCCACCCACCAAAAGATTTGCCCAGATAATATTTTTCCGAAGATTCATTGGAATATAGTCCTCACAGAATACTTATTTAGATAAAATTTTGTAACCGCAGAAATCGCCCGAGTAAATCTCGGGCGAACAATTATTGACACTGCCCTTAATTAATCTTGAGCATCCCGCGAAATTAGCTCTTCGATCGTCAGACCAATTGCCTCTTTCCCACCAAAAACTGAGCCAGTTCGTTTGTTATCAAAGTGCTTGATAGCAGTGGTATAAGCAGCATCTGGTAAAGAGACATATCTAGTTTGAGTTGCAAACTGAGCGGCATTCTTTAAATAGAAGCTCACAAATTCCTTAACTTCGGGCTTACTAGCAACCGTAGCGTTGACATATATAAACAGCGGACGAGCTAAAGGTGTGTACTTACCACTTTTAACTGTTGCAACAGAAGGTTCTACACCACCAACCTTGATGGCCTTCAGCTTACTTTTGTTGGCCTCATAGTAAGCCAGCCCAAGGTAGCCCATACCACCCTTATCTTTGCTGATACCATTTACTATCACGTTGTCATCTTCACTAGCAGTGAAATCGGTACGGCTTTCTTTCGACTTGCCATTAACTGCTTCTGTGAAGTAGTCAAAAGTACCAGAAGAACGACCAGGACCATATAGTTTCAATGGTTGATTGGGAAAACGGGAATTAATTTGATTCCAGTTGGTAATCTTACCCTGAGCACCAGGCTCCCAAATTTTCTTCAATTGTTCAACAGATAAACTATTAGCCCAACTGTTTTCACTGTTTACAGCTACAGTGATTGCATCATAGGCGATCGGTAGTTCAATGTATCTAATGCCTTTAGCTCGACAAGCTTCAATCTCTTTGGTCAAGATTGGGCGAGAAGCACCAGATACATCAATTTGGCCACTACAGAATTTCTTGAATCCGCCACCGGTTCCTGATACACCAACAGTGACTTTAATCGCTCCTGCTTTGCTTTTCTGGAATTCTTCCGCAGCAACCTCTGAGATAGGGAATACCGTACTAGAGCCATCAATTTTGATGGTTGTAGAACCCTGAGAGTTTGTGGCTACAGGAGACATCAATAACCCGGAGGCAATGACGGCACTGCCGGTTAACAAAGTGGAAATAATGTGGAATCTTGTTTTGACTGAGAACATTGCTTTAGTAGTTGTTAATCTTAGTGTGAATTCACGCTCACGCCTGATTTTCATCCACCAAGATTAAGTAATCATAAAGTAACAATTAAGCTTGAGTTAGTTAATAGTTAACTAATGGTTAAGACTAAACTCTTTAGATGAATTCATAATAATATGGCGCTTCTCATCAAGTACAATGGTGCCATTTTGTTGAAATCTTTGTAGCATCCGAGTAATTGTAACTCTGGTGGTTCCAATAGTGCTAGCCAAATGCTGGTGGGTGAATCTGACTTTTAACCTGGTGCCATTGGCAACAGGCTCACCAACTTCTTTGCATAGCAATACCAAAAAGCGATGTAGCTTCTCGCTAATATGCCGACTACATAATATCGAATGAATCTCCTCAGATTGCTGAAGACGCATATCTAGTCCGCGCATCACTAAGCGGCTTAGGTCAAAATACTGCTCTACCTCGGTAACGGTGAACCGAATTAAGCTCACATTAGAAAGAGCCACAGCATGATAAGGATCTACTGAGGTCAGTGGTAGGCCAAAAGGCATTGAGGGCGAAATGATGCCTAGCAAGATATCGTTGCCTTCGGAGTCGAAGCTAGATAACTGGATGATGCCTTGCTGCACAAAGTATATATCTTGATTGATTAGGGGGATTGTTTTACCTTTGTGATAAATCAGCACTGTTTTTTGCTTGTATATTTCTTCTAAAGAAATAGTCGCTCGTGGCATTACATTAGAGCTAGAGCGATCTAAAATTTGTAACATAATCACCTACAGATTTGGAGACATCGCTTCTTAGCTTAGAGACTAAATATGAAGAAAACGTAATGTTTAGGTTAGGGTTTGGTTAACTAGAATACCAAAACCCAAGATAATCCTTCAACCGTCAACTTTTTATATCCAAATAAAAAACCCTCAGATGCTGAGGGTAAAAAAGTTTGCAGGTAGGTTCAATTACATCAACGAATTTAGAATTTAAAGGTTGTCCGGACAGTACCGACAAATTCACTGCCTCTATTCGCTGCACCAGGAGCGCTTTCTGGACTAGTAATCAGTAACACACCGGGGGTAATGTCAAGATTATCGCTAACCCTGATCTTGTACAAGGTTTCTAGGTGCAGAGCCGTATCTGGATTATAGCGAGTGCGATTAGCAGCAAGGCTAGAATTAATACTGCTGACTTTGGGGGGCACACCAATGATAAATCCTAATGTGTTGCCCTTGGCTCCTACATCAGTAAAAGCGGCTGTGATGGCACCATTAATAATGTCGGCGCTACCAGTGGTAATGCCACCATTTTCTAGACTGGCATTAGTTAAGCCCAGCCAGCCAGAAAGTGTAAATCCTGGAGATAGCTTGGCACTAGCTAAGAAACTATAATGATTGGCCACGGTGGGGGAACCATTAAAGGGGTTGTTGGCAACGCTGCTACCGGTGCTGCCGGTTACCCCAGCACCATTGTTATGATACGAGCGAGTATAAGAAAGACCTAAATCCAAATCAGGGGAAGGCTGATAGCGCAGTTGAGCAATTCCGGCATAGTTACCGCCAAAGACTCCACTGCCAACGCCTGTATCATTCGCAGAAGTTACCGCATTAGCGTTGCTAATATTGACACCGTTGGGAATAGCATAACCAACACCAAAACTGAATTCTGGACTTAGTCTAAAGTCAGCGGTAGCCGCTGCACCATCACCACTTTGGCGAAATACGGGGTTGTAACGACCAAAACGGCTAATAGAACCAGAGCCAGAGCTAGCTAGCAATGGATTAAAAGTGTATAAGTTTTCGTTGAACTCACTGCCGGTGGTTTCTACAATCAGCTTGGAACCGTTAAAAATTGGCAGAGTATATTGCAACAAAGAAAGGCTAGTTCCATTGTTTTCGTTGCCATCAAAGCCTAAACGGGTCATGTTAGTGCCAGTTCCACCGTTACCAGCACTCCCATTGAGGGGCGTTAAGTTACGAGACTGTAAGCGAGTACGCAGACGGTCTTTGCCAGTAAAGCTGGTGTCGAAATTTAGACGCACTCGATCGGCGAAGGTAATATTTCCACTATTGGTGTCACCTGTTCTGGTTTGACTACTGTTGCCAGTAATGCCGACAATGACTTCGCCAGCTAACTTAGTGGTTGTGGAAAAACTACTGGCTTTTTGGACTGCGGCCAATTTCTTTTCGACAGTTTCTAAGCGGTTGCCCAAGTAGCTAACTTCGTTGGAAAACTGATCGACTACTTCTCTGAGCTGAGCAAGTTCACTGGCTGGAATAGCGCTGGGGTCTTGAGCCAACTTGACCTCAGTAGACGTCAAACAAACCACAATATTATTGGCAAAGTCAGCGCGGGAGATTGCCGCATCGATGTTGGCCATACCACACTTATGCCGATCGTTGAAAGATTTGAGAAACTGGACGTTGCTATCTGACAACTCTAAGGAACCAGTTTTTGGGGTTTGCGAGTCATTATTTTTAACATCGATATTATTAACTTCTGCACCAGTTGCCGGGGTTACAGGGATGGCATTTTGTTGCACAACGGCGTCTTGAGAAGGGGCTTGAGACTGAGCAAAAGCCGGGGTAGCAGCGCAAAAAACGGTGATGGTTAAAATAGACCAAGAAAACATTCCAGCTTTAAATTTCAGCATATGCTGTATTGTCCTCACACCTAACGTGTATTTTTATTTTAAGAGTTAATCCACGCCAGATTTTACTTAACTAATCCCAAAAATCCATGTAAACGGCTATACCAAAAATCCAGATTGGAGTTTTGAAAATGAGCAATATTTTGGAGGTGTTGATGCAAATCAAAATTTTGGGTCAAATTTCTGCGGAGACAACGCTGAATTGTTGCTGGATAATGTATTTGTTAAAATCTATCGATGGTTTAAGGATAGATTCGCCTATCAACTATTAGCATTACTTGAGTAAAAATTCTTTCACGAACGCGACTGTCGCATAAAACTGATAGTCTACATTGCGCTTTTTGCTAAAGCCATGGCCTTCATCTTTGGCCATTAGATACCACACTGGTACTCCATTTTGGCGAACAGATTTAACTATTTGCTGTGCTTCATTGAGTGGCACGCGCGGATCATTTTGACCGTGGATTACAAAGAGCGGCACCTTGATTTTTGAGGCATTAGTAGTAGGAGAAATCTTCTGTAAAAACTCCCGCATTTTAGGCTCACGCTCATCGCCGTATTCCACCCGGCGCAGATCGCGGCGGTAGCCTTCGGTACGTTCCAGAAAACTGACAAAATTAGAGATGCCTACAATATCGATCGCCGCCTTGATTTGATCGCTATATTTAGTAGCCACTGCCAAAGACATATAGCCCCCATAGCTACCCCCAGCCACCATTACTCTTTTCGGATCCAGATCTGCCTGTGTCGGAATCCAGTCTAACAAAGCACCAATATCTTTTACGGAATCTTCGCGCTTAAAGCCATTATCAGCCGCCAAAAAAGTCTTACCTTGACCGCTAGAACCACGCACATTGGGTAATAAAATTGCCACTCCCAATTCATTTAAGTAATAATTCATTCGACCTAAAAACGAAGGTCGAGATTGGGCTTCGGGACCACCGTGAATATCGATAATTACTGGGCGCTTGCCCTGAAACTTGCGGGCAGGTTTGTATAAAAAGCCAGAAATTTGCTGACCATCAAAGCTTTTCCAGCTTACTAACTCCGCCGGGGCAAAAGCATCGGTGTTCAAGCCACCAGTTTCACTTTCTGTCCAGCGATCGAGCTTGATGGTCTGAATATTGATCGAATAAACATCGGCAGTAGATTTTGCTGATGCCAAGGTGAAACCTAGATCTCGACTATTCCGATGCCAGTTAACGCCACCCACCAGACCTACTGGCAGTTTAGGCAACTTAATAAGCTGCTGAGTTTTAGTATTCAGCACCCGCAGCACAGCAATTCCTTTTTCGTTAGCGATAAAAGCCAAATATTTCCCATCTTCACTGAGATCCCATTCTTCGATATCACCAGGAATATTTGTAGTTAAATATCGATATTTTTGGGTGGCCAAATCTACATAGGCCAAACGGTGAAACTCTGACTCTCGATCGGTGATCACATAGATGCCCCGACCATCTTTACTAAAAAAAGCCCCATCATAAGAAACCTTTTGATTTGGTGGGGTCAGGCGAGTTTTCACTCCCGAGACGATATCTAATAGCCACAAGTAGCTTTCATTAGCTGAAATAGATTCCTGAAGAATTGCTTGTCGTCCGTCTTTAGACCAATCAAAAGCCCCCCAGCCACCACCACTATTGGTGGATACCAGTCGATCGCTCCGAGGATTTTGGGGATTGATGATATAAAGATCCCGGTCTTTGCCGTTGCGACGGGTAGAACCATAGAGCATTTGATCGCCCTTGGCTGACCAAATCCCTCGTCCATTCTGAGATTTACCATCGGTCAACAGAGTAATATCACCGGTTGCTAAGTCATAGCGATAGTTCTGAGCAAACTCATTGCCGCCTACATCTTTGCTGAATACAAAATAGTCCCCAGTAGTGGGCTGAAAAGAGGCTCCACTGACTCGCTCGTTGGCAAAAGTTAGTTGCTGACGTGCTCCGAGCGGAAATTTAACCCGATGCACCTGCGCCACATCGCCAAAACGAGTGGAAATCAGCATTTCTTTTTTGGTAGGATGCCAGCTAGAAAGTGAAGCCGATCGAAATTGGGTGTAGCGCGCCACTGTATTGGCCAATTCGTTGGGAATCGCGGGAACTCCTTCTACTACTAAGTTTTCGTTGGGGACGATCGTTTCGCTGCTACCTTTGGTACTGCCCGTTCGCTCATTTTGAAAAAGGGTGAAGTAATTAAGTCTTACGGGGCTTGAGATGTAGGTGATAAATAGATTCTGGCAATTTCAGCATAGAAA
>JANOXZ010000254.1:0-1996 GCA_031418695.1 Synechococcales cyanobacterium VAR_35_metabat_10 | reverse complement strand
GGCAATTTCGACTCACAGCTTATGGCAGACTATCTTGTCGATCATGTTGATTGGGGTGTTTTGGGCAAATGTGGCGATTCCGATGCAGACGGTAGTCCAGTCCGAAACTCCGCCCGAAATGCGGGGTAAGGTGTTTGGTTTACAAAACAATGCCACCAATATTGCTTGCAGTTTGCCCTTAGCACTGACCGGGATTGCTGAATCAGTATTTGGTGTATCTGTTGTATTGTGGGGGTTAGCGCTGATTGTTACTCTGCTGACTCTGTATCTATATGGTTGGGGATCGGCTAAATCCGAGTCAGATCCGAGTTAAGATGTTTTGAGCGTAGAAAATTACGCTGATCGTAATTTGAATGAGATTCGACAATGCATATTGCTTGGCTTGGTAAGAAAACACCGTTTTGCGGCAATGTTACATACAGTCGGGAAATAACTAATGGTCTCAAGCGGCGTGGCCACGAAATTAGTTTTATGCACTTTGGCGAAAATGATAGCCGTGATGATGTGCCACTGCCTTTTTTGTATAAGTCTCAGGTGTTTACTATTCCCACTGTGCGCGCTAAGCGGGTGTTAGAAAAATCTTTAAAGCGGCGGCGACCAGATATTGTTCATGCTTCCCTCAGTCTTTCGCCATTAGATTTTCTGTTGCCAGAGATTTGTCAAGAGTTAGACCTGCCTTTAATTGCTACGTTTCATAATCCCTATGATGGCAAGCGACGAAATCTGACTTCAGCGACACAGCTTTTGTCTTATCAGCTCTATGCGCCATTTTTGGCTAAGTACGATCGAACAATTATCTTTTGTCAAGAACAGCGAGATTTGTTGATTAAGTTGGGAGTTCCAGGCGATCGCATTGTGATTATCCCCAACGGTGTCGATGAGCAAAAGTATTCACCGGGAGTTTCGGCAGTTAAGCAAGAGTTTGGCGCAGAGCAGCTCTATGTTTATCAGGGACGGATTTCGACGGAAAAGAACGTGGAGTCTTTGCTGCGAGCTTGGAAAAAATCGGGGATGGGGGCAGATGGTCGCTGTAAGCTGTTGATTGTGGGTGATGGCAGTGCGAAGGTTTCTTTGGAGCCTTTTTATGATCGATCAGATGGCATTGTTTGGTTAGGGGCTATTACTGATGACCAACGCCGCATCGATATTTTACGAGGTGCAGACGTGTTTATTTTGCCTTCTTTGGTGGAGGGCTTGTCATTGTCTTTGCTCGAAGGAATGGGGTGTGGGTTGGCCTGTGTGGCTACCGATGCTGGTGCGGATGGGGAAGTTTTGGCTGGGGGCGCGGGGGTAGTGATTGATACTCAAGGGGTTTCTACTCAGTTGCGGACTATTTTGCCATTGTTGAAGGAGCATCCCACTTGGCGGGCTACTTTGGGGCAGGCAGCGCGCGATCGGGTGTTGCAAACTTATACTTTGGATGGCAATTTAACTCAGATTGAGCAGGTCTATCAAGAAATTGTTCGGGCTAAAGTGGTTTCTAAAGTTGGGTAGCTAGTACATTAGATGATTTCTCGATAATAAAATCCCACTTCACCTCGACCATCTAGTTGGGTTGGCGGAGCCATGCACGTAGCATCTGCTTTCGCAGAAACCCAACGACAGCCATACACTGGTTTCTGCATATCCTGGAATTAGATGACAAACCATTGTGTCAATATTCGTACTAGAAAAATAGCAAGACTGTCACACATATGTTACCAAGAAACATAAGATTTACTGCAATTATTGGGCTAGTTTCCTTTAGCCTGTGGCCTTTATTAACGGCAATACCTGCAAAGGCCAGTTCTTCCTCAGCAATTAAGGTTAAGTCTTTTGCTCAATGGTGTCAGCAGAAAAAATCGCTACCCGCAACGACCAGAAGGACGATCGAAGTACTGCTGACAGAGGCAGGTACCAAAAATTGCCAGAAAGCTGATGCTAAATTAAAGAGTCTCACTGAACTTAAGATTAGAAATTATGGCGCTAGAATTAGTGATATTCGCCCTTTTGCCAG
>JANOXZ010000253.1:0-14180 GCA_031418695.1 Synechococcales cyanobacterium VAR_35_metabat_10 | reverse complement strand
TTGTTTGAGAAACCATTCCCCGATTTATTCGAGTGGATTGTTCCACGTATGGGGGAGTTGCCTAGGCCAAGGAGAACCTTTAAAACCCCAAAGTCTAAAAAGCCTACCCCATCAGGTGTCCCGCTTTAAGTTGCTACCCGGCAAGACCGCCTCTGAAAATGGCAAATCAATCGTATCAAATGTCACTTATTTCCAGAACATCCTTATTCCCAATTCTCTTGATTAGTGATCCCAAAGTCTACGACCATTGCCAGATTTAAGCCGATCGTCCGCATCAAACAACAACTCAGGAATCTTTAACTGCTGGGGGCAACGCGGCAAACAATCACCACATTCAGTACAGTGATTTCCGCGTTTGCCCGGAAACCAGTGGCCAGCATTTTCTAACATTCGATACCGATATTTACCATAGTCCACCATCTCATAGCCCACTGTCAGATTGCGCAGTCGCAAGATCTCTGGAATATTAATGTCTTCTGGGCAGGGTAGGCAGGCATGGCACTGACTGCAAAAATCCGTATCTAAAGTTGTTTCCAGGTGGGATTGGAGTCGATCGATCACCTCTAACTCCTCCGAACTCAAAGCATCTAACGCAATACCAACCGGCAAACCCAACTCATCGGGCACCGCCGCCCCCACACTCAACGTCGTCACCCGCAGATCTTGCAGCAACCACCGATAAGTCAAACTCAACGGATGATAGGGCTGACAAAGCTCCATTAACTTAGCTGGTGGCATAAATAGCTGACCGCCCTTATCTCCAGGCGAAATAATAAACACCCCCATATCTTGCGCTTGGGCAGCAGCGATCGCTGGAGCAAGGCGCTGGAAAAAGTAGTAGTAATGTAAATTTACAAACCTAAACAAGCCAGTTTGAATGGCCTGTAAAACCAAATCCAAAGACCCATGAGTGGAAAAACCAATGTGTCCGATCATTCCCTGGCTCACCAGCTTTTGCAACTCTGGCACCACATATTCGATCGATCTACTTAAATGCTCTTGGGTATTAATCCCATGAATGGCTACACAGTCAATATAATTGCTCTGCAAGCGCTGGCACGAAGCCCTAATTTCAGTACCCACTGAGGATATATTTTTGGACACATTAAAATCTATTGTTGGCAACACCTTGGTTGTGACATAAACGCTTTCCCGAGGAATTCCTCGCTGGAAAGCCAGTCCCAAATATTCTTCACTGCAACCATAACTTGGCGCAGTCTCCAAATGATTAATACCAAGATCGATCGCCCGGTTCACAGTTTGGTAAAAAACCTGCGGTGAGCTGAGGCAACGCATCGTCCCCAAAGAAAAATTCGACAGAGACAACTCAGTGCGCCCAAAGCGACGATATTGCAAACTATTTTGACTCCAAATTACTAGCCTTCTAACTTAAAGCTACCGTGCTTGATCAAGTCCGAAGGACGTAAATCGGCGATAAAGCTGCTAAAAGCTTTGCGCTCTTGTTCGTCAGCATCGCGGTCTACCGGAATAGAAGCATCAGCAATCACTTCTTCCATCACCCAAATTGGGGCTTTAGAGCGAACAGCTAAGGCGATCGCGTCACTAGGACGAGCATCAATTTCTTTGAATACTCCGCCTTGCTCAATAACAATCACCGCATAGAAGGTATTGTCTTGCAAAGAATTGATAAGTACGCGATCGATCGTCACACTGCAACTTTCTAACATGCTGATGATCAGATCATGAGTGAAAGGGCGAGGAGGAGCCTGGTGCTCTAGAGCGTTGATGATAGCCTTGGCCTGGTCTTGACCGATATAGATAGGTAAAGCTCGGCGATCGGCAGCATCCTTCAACAAGATAATAGGACTACGGGAAACAGCATCTAAAGCAATCCCAGCTACCTTCATTTCGATCATTGGCTTTACCTCTATAAGTGGAGAAATCGGTGAAAAATCAGTACAAAATCTAGACTGTCGATTAGTTTTTGGCAACCAGGTGAGTGACTGCTGTTAGTTTCATCGAGCTATATGACAAGCATGACTCATCAAAGCTACAATCCCTATAGCATTTTGACTGAAAATCAATGTTTACAGGACTGATTCAATCCCGGGGAAAGATCCGAGGTTTGGCAGATGACAGGGTAGAAATCCTGATCGATCCGGCCAAGGTAGAAATAATATTAGCAGATTTGGAGATCGGCGATAGCATAGCTGTAGACGGGGTTTGCCTAACGGCTGAAAGGCTTTTGGGTCAAGGTTTTGTTGCGGCAGTTTCACCCGAAACTTGGCAGCGTAGCACCTTAGGCCAAAATGTTTCTAATTCTACCCGCTGGGTAAACCTAGAAACGTCTCTGCGCGCTGGCGGCAAAATCGGCGGGCATTTCGTTACCGGCCATGTGGATGGCTGGGGCCAATTGGCTGAGGTACAACAGTCTGCGGCGGCCTGGGAGCTGAAATTTACTCTGCCTCCACCCCAATCTTGGCAAGAGCCGATCTCTAAATATATTGTGGCTAAGGGCAGCATTGCGATAAATGGTATTAGCCTCACCGTGGCAAATTGTGGTGCCGATTGGTTTACTGTAGCGGTGATTCCTCATACCTATGCTGAGACTAACTTAAATGGATTGACTGCGGGGGATTTGGTGAACTTGGAAGGTGACATTTTGAGCAAGTATGTGGAAAAACTCCTGCGTCCCGGCTCTCAAACAGAAGACATTAGCTTAGATTTTCTGGCTACCCATGGCTATGGGTGATAGGTGACTGGCAGTTTTGCTCCTAATTCAAGCAACAAATATTCCACAATGTCTCAGTTTCCTATCTTTGATTTGGCGAAAGATTGTGTCACACTAAATGCTGCGTATTTCAGGTGCAGTCTATGTCGGCAGAGATTATTTGTGTAGGTACAGAACTGCTGTTAGGCGATATTCTCAACAGCAATGCTCGATATTTAGCTCAGCAGTTGGCGAACTTGGGTATTGCCCACTATCACCAGTCAGTGGTCGGTGATAACCCCGGCAGAATTCAACAGACGATCCAGGTAGCGATCGATCGACAAGCCAAGATCCTCATCTTTACTGGTGGACTAGGACCAACGCCAGATGATCTGACAACAGCCACGATCGGCGATTTTTTTCAGACCCCCTTAATTGAACATGCCTCAGTAGTCGCCGACATCGAACAGAAATATGCTCAGCGGGGACGCATCATGACCCCTAGCAACCGCCGTCAAGCTTTGCAACCCCAAGGAGCCGAGATTTTGCCGAACCCTCTTGGCACGGCTCCCGGCATGATGTGGCAACCCCAGCCCGGATTGATTGTGCTGACATTCCCTGGGGTGCCTCGGGAAATGTATAGAATGTGGCAAGATTCCGCCATTCCTTACCTATGTGCTAACGGTTATGGGCAGGAGCAGATTTTTAGCACCAGTCTAAGATTTTGGGGGGTTTCTGAATCAGCCTTGGCCGAAAAAGTCGATCGATTTATTCAAATGTCTGACCCCATGGTGGCTCCCTATGCTGGTCAAGGGGAAGTACGGCTGAGAGTTTCCACCAGAGCTACTGATGCCCAAACTGCTGCCAGCACAATTGACCCAGTGGCGGCAGAAATTATGGCAATCGGTGGCAGTCATTTCTATGGTCAAGACAATGACAATCTCTCCAGCGTTGTAGGTCAGCTTTTGATTGGCAAGGATCAAACTTTATCTGTTGCTGAATCTTGCACCGGCGGTGTTTTAGGAGCAATGCTCACCGATATACCCGGTAGTTCAGAGTATTTTCGAGGAGGGGTGCTGGCCTACGCCAATGAGGTCAAAACCAATTTATTAAAAGTAGATAGTCAGCTAATTCTGGATCGAGGTGCAGTCAGCTCCCAAGTTGCCGAACGAATGGCCACCGGAGTCCGCACTCAGCTAGGCACCGATTGGGGCCTTGGGATTACTGGCATAGCTGGCCCTGGCGGTGGCACACCAGAGAAACCAGTGGGTTTAGTTTACATTGGCTTAGCGGCTCCTGATGGCACAGTAAGCTCTATGGAGTATCGGTTAAGTACCCATTTCGATCGAGAACTCATTCGTCAAATGTCTGCCAAGCAAGCATTAGATATGCTGCGCCAAAAGCTACTTGGCTAGATTATCTGAATCTAACGAATTGCTAGCGTCCCCGACGCTGATTAGCTTGGGCAGATTCTACCGTCTGACGTTTTGACGGCCACCGCTTGCATTTGCTGCCGGATTACATACATCTACCACAACATTTGTGGTAGCACCGATCGAGCCTTGGTGGCTGACATTGTTATTCACTGTCGATTTGCCGCAGCTTCCAGAGACAACAATGTTGTTGTCAACATGCACATTGGCACTGCCCGGATTAGTGATTCTGCTGTGGGATTCACGATTCACTGTCACTGGGGTGCTGCTACCCAAAGTATTGACAACGTTGTTGTGAACAACGGTGTTGCCATTGCTTTGAGCAAAAGCCGGAGCACCAGCAGCCAAAACTACTGCGGAAGTGAGAGCTATCGAAAATTTGCGTAAAGACATAAGGTTCTCCAAAGGGTGAGGTCAATTGAGTTGGGTTAAGCGATTCAATATGTGCAGAGGAACAGTGATTCAGGCTTCTCTTTTTCCTGGTTCATACTACAGGGTGATTCATAGCATTACTGAAATGTTCCATCACACCGAGAATTATCTAACTTTACGCAAAATGGCTTACCGAATTTCTTGAGAATTCAATAAGCCACGTTATTTAAGGAATACAGTTAATTGGTTGGGTTGAGCTATTTGAGAGATTCTTTATAGTCAGTAAGTTAAAGTTCTCTGTGTGCATGGTTTAAACTACAAGCTGCCTGTTGCAATTCCTGAAATGTCCGGCTGAAAATTTTGGCGGCATGGGATTTTTGGTAGTAAAAGTCTTATTTCACAACACTTTCAGGCATGGAGCCACGAATTGCATCTATTCAATCAAGAGCCAAATATTTTAAAATAAGGCTTATTCTTTTTCTAAGAACTCAGGATGAAAGACTTGAACTCTTCGGATAATCAGCAACCCTCCTTAGGGGAAAACGTGCGGCGGGGTTGGGATTGGGTGGTATTTATGGCCAAAAATCTCACCAGAGTTGGTGGCATCAATGCTTGGATTGGTGCCTTTCAGCGCATAATCGCGGTTTTGGGATTGAGGGCGACCACACAGCCACAGTTTGCCACTACCGATCGCAAAAAATTTTATGAAGCTGCAGAGTTTGATTTTGCCCTGAATTTAGAAGCCAACTGGAAAAAAATCTGCGAGGAGTTGGCAGCCTTGAAAGGTGAGCATTTTATCGACTGGAGCGAACGCTACCTATATAAAGAAGGATGGCAAACCTTTGGACTGTATGCTTTTGGGGTGAAGATCGATAAAAACTGTCGGCTGTGCCCAGAGACAACCAAGTTGGTTGAGACTATTCCTGGTTTGGTGACAGCGGGTTTTTCGGCGCTGGCTCCAGGTACGCATATTGCGCCACACACGGGCTATCCTGACGGGGTTTTGCGCTGTCACTTAGGGCTAGTGATTCCAGCAGATTGTGCGATTCGGGTAAGTGACACTACACGCTCTTGGCAAGAAGGAAAGTGCTTGGTTTTTGACGATACTCTGGAGCATGAAGCCTGGAATAACAGCGATCGGACTAGAGTGATTCTGTTGCTGGATTTTAAGGCACCTTAATCTGTTGGACTGCAATTGTCGTTTGCATATTGCCTAAGGGTACCGTTAGGTCGTCCGTAGGACTTACAGCTTCGCTCACCCAAACTTTATTCCGGCAAAAGTGTCTAACAAACAAAACCCCAACTCAGAGCTGGGGTTTTTGTAAAAAATTGGATTCTACACTGCTGGAGCTACGGTGCTGGCATCATATTTCAGCAAAATGCCGCGTTGACCAATGATAAAGCCTTGGTCTTGAGATAAGAACAGAATCTTGTACAAGTTGGAAGGTACGCTCTGAATCGAATAGTCTTTTTCCCAAGTTTTGCCACCATCGATACTGCGCATCAAGTCGCTGCTACCACCAGAAACCCAGATTTCTTCGGGAGTGCGATAAGCTAGGTCCAATAGACCAATGTTGTCTTTTTTGCCTGGAAACTCTGCTTCTTGCCATTCTTCAGCCCCAGTGTCGTCACTGAACTGTAATTGACCACCCCGTGCCAACATCCATAGACCGCTACCATCGCGAGTAAAGCCCATGCTAGAGACTCGACGAGAGCTATTGCGGTTGTGGGGTTCCCAAGAATCGTTTCCGGGCTTCCACACTGAGTAGAAGTTGCCTTTGGCTGATACAGCGACATATTTGCCGTCGGTCGATCGATTGATGGTTCTAAACAAACCAACTGCATCGTTGACCAAAGATTTCCAGTTCTTACCGCCGTCTTCGGTACGATAAATGGCACCAACGTTAGTAGTCATTTCAGCGCTGTTTTTACCCAAAGCAACGATCGTACTAGGGGCACCAGGCAATTTAGAACTGAGGGGTAAATTAGACCAATTTTTACCAGCATCGGTGGTGTGCAACATCAAAGTTGGCTCACCAATAATCCAGCCTTCATCGCCATTGAAGCTAATCGAATTGAAGCGATATTTTTGGTTGCCCAGCTCAAGTTTGCGGTTTTCCCAAGTGGTACCACCATCGGTGGTTTCTAGCAAGGTGGCATCGCTGCCTACTACCCAGCCATGCTGTTTATCGCTGAAAGCCAAATCTTGTAGGTTAGATTCTGTCGGTAATTGCAGCGATCTCCAGGGGCTATTGCTCATAGCCGGAGTTTTGACACAGGAAACACAGAGCAGTGCTACAACCAGCAGCATGGCGATCTGTTTGAAATATTGCTTGAGAGAAGTCATATAAAAGTAATTTTAGAAATTTTTTGGTGAGCAGCTCATTAGTTGAGAGTGTATAGACTAAGGAAGAACACCACACCCAAGGCCAAAGCTGTGAAAATTAGTACGTTTTTTTGGCTAGGAGTCATGGTGTTTACACCCAAGCCGTAACCCAGATTTTCTTTAAAGCCAGAAGCTGTATATTTTGGTCCGACGTTGTTAAATGCCGATTTTTTTGCGCTACAAACCGGACAACGCCACACAATACTAATGTCGTCAAAGGCGGTATTAGCGGCGATGCCATTTTTGGGATCGCCCTTGGCTGGCTCGTAGGTATATCCACAAGAACGACACTCAAAGCAATCGATTAATGAGGTGTCTACCTTAACTGGAGCTGCCATAACCTGCTCTGCGGGAGCAGATTCCAGGTTCTCTAAATTTTCTGGTTCTTGGTCGCTCATGGGCGAAGGTTTAGCTCTAGATACTTTGCTCCTCCAAATTATGCCACGAAAGTATTAAGTTTTGTTAAAAATGGCTACAGAGAATCTCAGCTTACACCGGCCACAGCCAAGATTGGCAATCGCTCAATATCGGTTCCAGCCACATCGTCAACCACGGCTACAGCCGGGAACGGAGCCGATAACTTGCATAAACTCACGGCGCAGGCTTTTAGCTCGGGCTGCTTAGAATCGGGGCAGCAATGATTGTGGGTCATGGCGTTGGCTTCTGCTCGATCGGCCCATAGTTCACCCCAATGCATCGGTACAAAGACCGTACCGGGGGAAATAAACTCAGTGATCAAAGCTGGAAACTGAGCCTTGCCTCGGGCAGAACGAACTTCTACCATGTCACCGTTTTCAATAGACAGCGATCGAGCATCTCTAGGGTGAATCTCAATAAATGGCTTGGGATGCATTTGTTGAATCTTGGGAATCCGACCCGTGCGGGTTTGAGTATGCCAGTGACCATATAGACGACCAGTAGTCAAAATTAATGGATATTCGGGATTTGCTGGTTCGGCTAAGCCTCGGGCATGGAATGCGGCAAACTGGGCTTTTTTGTTGGGGGTATGGAAACGATAATCTGTGTAGAGCCTTTTACCTAAGCGCTTGCTGGTATTTTCGGCAAATGGCCATTGGGTGGGACCATTTTCAGATAGCTCTCTATAACTCAACCCGGTAACATCGCAAGGGCGACCACGAGTAATTTGAGTAAACTCCCGGTAAACTTCGGCGCTATTGCCAAAGTTAAATTGCTTGGTAAAACCCAGTCTCCGACCAACCTCGGCAAAAATTGCCCAGTCAGCCTTGGCTTCACCTGGAGCCAGTCTAAAAGCTGGACAGATGGTCACTACTCGCTCTGAGTTAGTCATTACACCGGTCTTTTCACTCCATTGCGCTGCTGGTAATAGTACATGGGCGTACTTGGCTGTTTCGGTGGGGTAATAGGCATCTTGAGCGATCGTAAACGGCGATTTGCTCAAAGCCGCCTTGGTGCGCTCTAAATCTGGCAGACTGACGGCTGGATTGGTTGCTGCCACCCAAAACACCCCGATTTCACCCCGTTCTAAACCAGTAATCATTTCTCCTACTGTCCGACCAGGAGTGTCAGAGATTTTGCCAGCGGGCATTCCCCAAAACTCTTCGATTTCAGCTCGATGTTGGGGATTTTTTACCACTCGATAACCGGGCAAAATATGAGACAAGCCACCAGCCTCTCTACCGCCCATAGCATTGGGTTGACCAGTCAGAGAGAATGGTCCAGCACCCGGTTTACCAAGTTGCTTGGTCATCAGGTGCAGATTAATAATATGGCGCACCTTGGCAGTCCCCTCGCTGGACTGATTTACACCCATCGACCACATAGAAAGCACCTTTTTGGAATCTGCCCACCAATGAGCAGCAATTTCTAGGTCTTCTTGAAAAATTCCACAGGTGGCGGCGACTTTTTGTGGTGTGTAGTGACTGGCGACCTCAGCAAAAGCCTCGAAGTTATCGGTGTGTTGGTCAATGAACTGCCGATCGAACTTGCCCCATTTAATTAACAAATGAGCAATACCATTCAATAAATCAATATCTGTCCCTGGCTTAATTGCTAAATGCAAATCTGCGGCTTCAGCGGTAGCAGTGCGGCGGGGATCTACCACTACCATTTTCACTTTCTTATCTTTCTTATGCCGTTTGCGCAAACGGTTAAATAACACCGGATGGCAATCAGCCGCATTGGCTCCAATGATAAAAGCATAGTCAGTCTGATCTACATCGTCGTAACAGCAAGGTGGCCCATCGGCTCCGAAGCTTTGAATATAGCCAGAAACTGCCGAGGACATACAGAGCCGGGAGTTGGCATCAAAATTATTGGTGCTTAAGCAGCCTTTGAGTAACTTTTGAGCAATATAGTAATCTTCAGTCTGAAACTGGCCAGAGCCATACATACAAATCCCATCGCCACCCATCTCCATCATGGTTTTACGGATTTCGCTGGCGATTTTATCTAACGCCACATCCCAACTCACTTGTTTAAAAGGTTGATCTAACCGATCGCGCATCATCGGATGCATCAACCGCCCTTCGTCTAAGGACTCTGCAATAGTTGCCCCTTTAACGCAAACCATCCCTTGACTAGAGGGATGAGTTTTGTCGCCCATCACCCGCCAAATAGGGCGACCTTGGCTATCACGATTTACCGGTTTTCCGGGGCGAGCAGGAGGTGAAACCTCTAGGCCACAGCCCACGCCGCAGTAAGGACAAAGAGTCTTAGTCGAATCACTCATGATGGGCGCTAAATCAATAGAGATATTTAAGTGTGCTGATTCTCAGCAAGGGGTTCTGTATCTGAGAATACGGAACCCCACTGAGTAATTAAGGAGCCAAACTACCTGATAATTCGCCAGTAGCAGATACGGAAGCCTTAGAAGCCTGGGGTTCACGCAGGAAGAAAGCACAGCAGGATGCGCAGACTAACGCAGCCAGACCCATAGTAGTAAACAAGGCCATGTCACCATACAAGCTGTGAATGGTTAAGTAAACTACACCACCAAAGTTGCCATAAGCACCAACGTTGCCAGCGATTTGGCCAGTCATTTCGGGTCTAATTAATGGCACGATCGAGTAAGTACCACCGCAGCCCGCTTGGGCGAAATAGGCCGTCATCATTAAGATCAATGCTGCTGCAACCCATGACCAGCTACCGTCAATGCGGCTAGCAATCATGTAACCTACGCCGATTCCGACAGATAACAGTGTCATTGTCCATTTGCGGCTACCTAGTCGATCAGAAATCAAACCACCGCTAGGACGAGAAACTAGGTTTAAGAAAGCGTAACTGGAGGCCACCATGGCGGCCATACCGTGGTCGAGCTTAAAGGTCTTTTCAAAGAACATAGGCAGCATCGAAACTACTGCTAGCTCTGAACCAAAGTTAGTGATGTAAGTAAACTGCAACAGCGCAACCTGACGGAAGTTATAGCGTTCTTGAGGGCTATAAGTCTTTTGACCAGTGACTACTTCTTTGTTAACATCCCAAGCTTGATAAGTTTGGTAGGCGTAAAGTGCTGCCAATGCTGCCCAAACGATATACATGCCAACAGAGCTTAAGAAGTGGATTTTGGGTTGTGCTAAGCGCCAAGCCAATAAGCCCAAAGCAAAAATCAGACCGAAGTTCATCACCAACATGGCATAGAAACTAGCTGGGCTAGTGATCATCATTGAGCCATATTTTTTGGGGCGTTTGTATTCTTTGCCCGGTGGGGTATCAGTAACGCTGTTGTAGTAAATAACTCCATATACGGCAGCAATAATACCAGTGGTCATAATTGCTAGTCGCCAGTTGTAAGCACCGCCAGCAAACACTGCGGTCGCTCCAGCTAAGAGGGGTAGAGAGAACTCGGCCATAAATGCGCCGAAGTTACCCCAGCCGCCATAAATACCTTGAGCCATGCCGATATCTTTGGGGGGGAACCATTCGGCTACCATCCGAATACCAACCACAAAGCCTGAGCCAACAATTCCCATTAATAACCGACCTACAACAACTTGGTTGAAGTCATTAGCAGTAGCCGTGACCAAACAGGGAACAATGGCAAAAATTAGGAGAGAAGAGTATGTAATACGCGGGCCATACTTATCTAACAAAGCCCCAATCACAATGCGGGCAGGAATGGTAATTGCCAAGTTGCAAATTCCAATGGTCTTTAGTTGGCCAGGATCTAAATGAAGTTCCTTGCCAATGACGGAGGCAAAAGGAGCAAAGTTAAACCAGCAAACAAAAGTAAGTAAAAACGCTAACCAACTGAGGTGGAGGATCCGATAAGATCCGCGAAAAGACCAGAGATTTTTCAACATAGCAATCTTGCAAAACAACCGATAGGAACCCAAAACTGGAAAGTATTCACTACCGAGAAGCCACAGTAGGTCTATCTACTACATCGATTCGTATCTAAAGCTACGATTTATTGCAGGTAATGCTAGTAAGGCAATTGCTTAATGCTAAATAGTCAAGATGAGCTGTGGTTCTCAATTTTCGCGATTTTGGCTAGTCTGCCTTCTACTGGGTGATGAGTTAATTCAATTTCCAGATACTTGGTAGGTCGATAGGGTAAGCGTTCTGGCCACTCGATCGCCACAATTCCTGGCTCTACTTCCCAGCCCTCCCAATATTGCTCTAAATGTAAAGCTGCCACTTCTTCTGGGGTCAAGCGATAGAGATCCAGATGATACAGAGGACAATGACCTGCCAAATATTCATTGATCAATGTAAAAGTGGGGCTGGTAATGGCTTCAGCTACCCCCAGCCCCGCCGCTAAACCTTGTATCAAAGAAGTCTTCCCACTGCCCAAGTCGCCGACTAGAAGCAGTACGGTTCCTGCTGTTAGTTTAGTACCCAATTCATAGCCAAACTGTTTAGTGGCAGCCACGTCTGCCAAAAATAGCTCTGGGTTACTTAAATAATCATCAATATTGTTCACGCCCACAATACCTAAATAGTGGGCAGTGCTTCGATTTTGCTCAGCAACACCCCACCCTACAAGAACTTTCTTATGCTGATTTTCGAACATCTTTATCTTTGACTTCTGCTTTGTTTTGGCGATACCACAGCATCAAAGCCCGTGCCAGCTTTCGCGAATTGTGACGCAAGTAGCCCTGATCGTCTTCTTCCATGACATTTACCGGCACAATCTGCCGTCGGAGCCGCTGGATTGCTTCGGCATCGATTTCTACATAGGTAGCATTTTCTTGGCGATAACGCTCGGTCGATCGAGGAGATGGATGATTTTTTTCCACCAACACCGCATCAAAAAGCTTTTTGCCACAGGCATGATCGATCGCCTTAATGTGGTCACTAACATGATAGCCAGTGGTTTCTCCAGGCTGGGTCATGATATTGCAGATGTATACGCAGGGAACTTTGCTGCGATCGATCGCCTTGGCAATTTCGGGTACTAGCAAGTTGGGAATCACGCTGGTATATAAGCTGCCCGGACCAATAATAATAAAGTCAGCCTCTTCGATCGCCTTCAGCACCGCTGGTAAAGCGGGTGGATTTTCGGGGATACAGCCAATTTTGACAATTTGGCCATCGGCTTCGGTAATTCGCGATTCACCGCGAATAGTGCGGCCATCGGCCATTTCTGCCCATAGGTCTACATGGCAAAGCGTTGCAGGCAATACTCGTCCCTGGATCGCCAAAACTTTGGAGCTAGCGGCAATGCCTTGTTCCAAATCACCAGTGATATCAGACATTGCTGTTAAAAACAAATTTCCAAAACTGTGACCCTCTAAGCCTTCACCCGCCGAAAATCGATATTGAAATAATTCTGTAAGTAATTTTTCTTCGTCGGCCAAAGCCGCAATACAGTTCCGAATATCACCGGGCGGCAACACCCCAAAATCACGCCTTAGCTTACCGGATGAACCACCATCATCGGCCACTGTCACAACCGCAGTAATATTGGCGCTGTAAGTCTTCAAACCCCGCAATAATGTAGATAGACCTGTTCCACCGCCCAAAGCTACAATCTTTGGCCCTCTGCTGCGACGACGCTTGCTGATCAACATTTCAAGTAGAGTCTTATCACCTTGAGGGCTAAGCGCTCCACTCACTGCTTTCAGCGATCGCATTTGTCCCCAAAATAGCAAGAAAAAGCCTGAAGCCAAAACGATCGGGCCAGATATACGATTGGGAACTACTTGGGCAACGTTTTTCAAGCCATGATCGGCAAATTCTACTAGCGACCGCACGGGCATTAATCTCACCCAAATCGCCAACCCCAGAGCAATTAACACAACCCCAGCCAGCGTTACCATAAACCAACGTTTAACAAATAGGCCAGGAGCTAGCCACTGCACAGATTTTTTGACAATTCCAGTCTGGCGAGCATGTCGCTCCTCATTTGCAGAATGATGCTTTTGCAGTCTGTTCAAAGCATTTTGGACTATATTAACCATAGTGTGTAGCCAGGGAAGTTACGGGAAGCGAAGAAACTAATGTGCGCAAACGGCGGTGAGGAATAGAGACGAAGCTAGTAACCAAGAAAACACACTACGAAAACACGGTCAGGGGAAACACAGTCAGGGGAAACACGGACACAAGACCCCCAACAATACTCAACCAATGTTAATACGATGTTAAGCATAAGTACCATTTATTAATATATCGTTAACCGGTAAATAATCTTCCTGTGAGAAAAAAAAGAATTTTGGGGTTAGACCCAGGTTTGGCGACGATTGGCTTTGGGGCGATCGACACCAATGAGCCACATAGCAAGGTGCCATTAACGCTGTTAGATTTTGGCATTATCCAAACCAAGGCTGGAGTGGAAATTGGCCAACGTCTCAAGACCATTCATGAAGACCTGACTAGTGTGGTGCAAGAGTTTCAGCCAGAGTTGGTGGCGATCGAAAAGTTCTTTTTCTATCGCATGGCCAATACTATTTTGGTAGCTCAAGCGCGCGGGGTGATCTTGCTGGTGTTGGCAGAAAATAATCTCCCCTATGTGGAGTTTACCCCAGCTCAAATAAAACAATCGATCGCTGGTTACGGAAATGCAACTAAAGAAGATGTTCAATCGGCAGTAGCCAGGGAATTGGCCTTGGATTATATTCCTCGACCCGATGACGCGGCAGATGCCCTGGCGATCGCTCTTACCGGCTGGATGCACCTTTGACAGGTGAAGTTCCCCACCTTAGCCATATCTAGAATAGGGGTTAACATTTCGTAAGCTGCACAGCCGCAGTAATTGGGTAAGATTTGAAAAGCATTTTATATCCAGGAATTTTTAAAGATGGTTGCTTCTTTTCTTCCTCAGATCCTAGTTCCTCTAGTAGGTCTGGTATTTCCGGCTCTGGCCATGGCTTTCTTGTTTTTGTACATCGAAAGCGAT
>JANOXZ010000252.1:0-2277 GCA_031418695.1 Synechococcales cyanobacterium VAR_35_metabat_10 | reverse complement strand
TTATCGCGGCATCTGGACTGTTCGCACCAGAAGGCGCACTTCAGCCTCCATTCCAAGCTCCCGTCGTTGGCCCTGCGGCAATTCTGACCTACATGCGGGAAGAATGCGTTGGTCTGAAGATGTTACCAGAACGCGGTGTTGTCGAGTCGATCGATGATGGTTACACTCAAGTAAAAGTAACTGGAAAAGTCCAAACACCTTGGTTTGGAGCCAGCGTCGGCATGAACATTGCTTGGCGATTCCTACTCGATCCTCAAGGTAAAATCTTCTTCGTTGCGATCGATCTTTTAGCTTCCCCTAAAGAATTGCTAAATCTTCGTCGCGTCTAATTCATTCTAACTTTCTAACTGATTAGAACAAAAGCCCGACTTCTCTGAAAGAAGTTGGGCTTTTAGCAATTTAAGTATCGAATATTTCCAACTAAGTCTTCGCTCGATCGATCTTGAATAGCCATGCCATTACTGCTACAACAGTAATTTGAACACCAAGATTGGGAATAGTTGTCTCTAAATCTCTGCCAGCAAGTAGCTTGAAAAAGAACACCACACCCCCAATTGCACCAGATAGAGCACAACTGACATACACAAACTGTCGCAAACCTCTAAACGGTGATTTTGCTTCAGCCTGGAGCCGACTCCAAAGTTCGGGATCGATCGAATCAGGTTTTGATTTTGGTTTAATTTCTGCCATTTTGTCTACAAGTCAACTTATAATGTGTCCTGAGTATATTAATCTTGCCGACGTGGCTCAGTGGTAGAGTAGTTGATTCGTAATCAATTGGTCGTGGGTTCGACTCCCATCGTCGGCTTAGTACTGTTGTACATTCGCACATTAAATGTCGCTATTCGCAGATTAGTGTCGCAAAATGAGCAATTTCATTGGCTTTTGCGTTTATTCGCAAATTAGTGTCGCAAAACATTGAACATCTAGCTATTCGCAAATTAGTGTCGTTTTAAATTATGGGACACATCCCTTTATTATTTTAAAATATAGATGATTTAAAGTAATAGCCAACATTAGTTACGAATCAACTACTCCTTTCAGTCCTCCAGACATTCATTAATAATTCACCAAAGCCTTACCCTCACACATCTATAGGGATGAGATTGTAACGCCCCATGCCCTTCGACCTGAACGCAAGTCCGGCCTCTTTCAACCAACCCATCTCTGGGAAGGCGATTGCAACATTGCTGTTACTCTCCGGATCTTGATAAATGACAACTTTCAACCCACCCATCTCTGGGAAGGCGATTGCAACTCCCTGAGCCATAACCTTTTCCCTGAGAGCTGTTTAAACTCAGTTTTGGCAAAGCTGCTAAAACCAAGCTTGGTTGACCCGTTAGAAAGACTGCTTTGATGATTTCCATGTTGTGAAAGTCATGCTAGCAAAGAGGTTTTGGATTTTGGCAAACCTCTAGGGGTTTTTGACCTCGCTATAGGTTTGCCAATAAAAAATATGGAGGACTCCTCCTCGATCGGAGGCGATTGGGTAACTACCACTCCAGTCACACCATCTACTTCAAAAATGAAGGAATGATGCACCCATACTTTCTCAATGTGAAAGCTTTATTCATTGCTGCGGAGGGCGCGCTTGCGCTACTGTTAAAAGAGAAAGATCGATTAATTCAGCCCCATCTCCAAACAGATTTCAATATAAAACTTGTTATGGGTTGGCAGTCAACAAACGGACAGTTACCAGTGCCGGAAAGCATAGTCATCTAAGATGACCAAACTGACCCATATTTTTCACAGTTCAGCGGCTCAGAGAGCTTGGACTGCGGCGCAGTTAATTTATATATTACATTATCTAGGTACAAATGAACTGAATAGCATGGTTATTCGGTAGAATTCTGTCGAGAATGATAAGTTGCGATCGCCACATCTTTCGCTTGCTCTTGAGGACTAGCCCTAGTTGGCTGAAATCCTGACTCAATCGTAATGCCAAGTTGGTTGGCTTTGGAGTGGATAGTTTCAATCAGTCTGTTATGGCTCCATCGAGAGATTGTCATGCGGTATTCTTTGGCATATTTATTTTGAGCTTCAACTGAACCAGGACATTTTTGTTCGGCCCTAGCATTAATTTCACTGGTGAGTACTTCTCGAAGGTGTGTTAGGTTGGGAATTATGATGCTGCCTGCTTGATACTGCGCTGCTAGTTTAACAATCTCATTTGCCAGCAGATGGTCTACATATTCTCCCAGCTCTGATTCTGAGGGTTGATGACGAAGACCACTTTTCTGGTTTTTTTGACGCTGTAAGATGTTTTGTTGCTGTTGA
>JANOXZ010000251.1:0-2763 GCA_031418695.1 Synechococcales cyanobacterium VAR_35_metabat_10 | reverse complement strand
CTGGCTGTGCCTGAGCCGCAAACATTGGCGGCTCATCAGGCCAAGCGTGGCTTCAAGGGCTGGACATGGGGTTTGGTGACGGTTGATATTGCATCACTGTCAGACAAGGCAGAACGCATCAATATTACGCTGCCATCACGCGTGCTCCGGCGCATTGATCAGGCTGCAAAAAATGCTGGGGAGTCACGCTCTGGGTACATTGCGCGGCGGGCGTTGGCTTGATGAGTTATTTATCCTGAATTCGCCTTGAATGTTTCCTGGCCGCCTTATCCTCTGCTTATCTGGACTTAGACAAACTGCTTGAGGAAGAAAGCGCAGTACAGGTTTAAAGTTCGGTTTGAATTTCGACTTCAGTTATTTCTTGTTTTTCTTCCTCAAATGAGGTAGAATTTTCGGAAATCACTAAACGGAGTTCATCCATGACTGTTATTCACTCTGAGTTCACCACAGTAACTACAAAACTCAACTCTCTGGGACTGACCGAACAGGTTTTGCTCCAGGCGATTAAACGCGGAATATTGGCGCGGCAAGAGTGCACTGCCAACCATCCTCCCATATATGCAGGCATAACTGCTTGGGCGAATACTGTGTGTGGCCTAAGAGAACAACTGATCCCTCAAGATTGGACGCGTTCCGATGAAGGTAACTACCCACTCGTTATCCATCCTTCAGGTTTAATAGCAGTGGCTCTTGCGACTGGCGATGAAAACACGGGCAGCATTGAAGCCAACCCGATGACCAAATACTCCAAGGGGCCAAACACACAAGCGATGGTAAGCCTGAATCAAATGACGCTGTTTCAGGATACGCAGTCTTCCGAAATCAATATCAATTCTGATTCCGAGGCGCGTCTTACATGGCTGCTTCTTGTGGCGAGAGTTGGTAATACCGTAAAGGCTGAGCTTTCATTACCTATCAATTGCGATGGCAAAGTTAATGCTTGGAGAGAGCGGATTATTCTGCCCAATATTGATATTGATCCTACTGTTGATATTTTTGCCACACCGATAGTCCCAAACATGCCTGATATTGAAATTGACGTTCAGAGAAAAGCCTAAAACTAAGCATGTTCAATCGAGAAAGATTAACGTTTGCTCGTAAGCGGCGTGGACTAAACATGTCAGCACTTGCCCGGGCTGTAGACCTTGAGTCGCGGACGATTTCAAGTTACGAAAACGGCGAGTATGTGCCGCCAACTGATCGCATAGAGGTTTTGGCATTAGCGCTAGCATTTCCAATTACTTTTTTCTTCCAAGAAGGCCTACCCATAATCAGTCCAGATGCTGCCAGCTTCCGTTCTTTAACAAAGATGTCCGCAGCAAAAAGAGACGTGGCATTAAGTTCTGGCGGGCTGGCACTTCTTTTGAACGATGCTATTGAGGAGCGTTTTACATTACCTGCTCCAGATTTAGCTGATTTGAGTCGCGAAGGGGATGCTGAATCTGCTGCATCCAGTCTTCGCCGCTATTGGGGAATAGGTGAACTGCCAGTTAAAAACATGATTCATCTGCTCGAATCGAAAGGCGTGCGAGTCTTTTCACTTGCCATCGATGCTCAAGAGGTGGATGCTTTTTCTTTTTGGCGCGATGAACAGCCATTCGTGTTTTTGAACACAAGAAAATCTAGCGAACGGAGTCGTTTTGTTTTTTCACAATAAATAACGCACTTGGTGATGCATCGCCATGGCGAACAAAAAGTGGACGGCTCACAGTTGATAGAAAAAGAAGCGAATAACTTCGCAGGCGCTTTTCTCATGCCCCGCGCTAGCGTTTTAACTTATGCACCGAAAAATCTAACAACACTTGAACACCTTATTCAACTAAAGCAGGTTTGGGGTGTTTCTGTTGCCGCACTAAATTTTCGGTTACACCAACTGGGTATCTTGTCAGAGTGGCACTATCGCGAATTGAATATTCAAATCTCCAAGCGAGGCTACCGTACTAGCGAACCGGAGTCGGTACCACGAGAGACTTCACAAGTGCTCGGTAAGGTTTTGAATGGACTTCGCTCCGAGGGAGTTGGCATACGCAAAATTGCAGAAGATTTGCACGTCTCACCCAGAGACATTGAAGACCTGATTTTTTGTTTGACCATTAGCTCTGTTGGTGAAAATCAAATTAAAAGGACTTCTACACGGCATAGAGCAGATTTAAAAGTCGTGAAGTAATTCGGGCTCATTAAGAGCACTTGATCGGTATGAGCCCTTAAATGTTGACTGACTGGTTTGAAGCTTAAAAAAGCTCCAAAATCGGTTTTTTCAGGCATCAAATAGGCCTCTAGCTCAATAGATTCGGGCGAAAGCAGCTACTAAATATGTAGCGTTCTGACATCAGCTGTCAGCTCCAGCCAGGCGTTTGCTGCGGCGCTCAACGCGGCTGGCTCGCCTGTGCTGATGAACTCAATCTGCCCTGCCTGCTGCGTGGGGCTTGTATCACCCAGCAAACTTCGCGTTTGCCTGGCCACGGCATCGCCTGTGTCCAGCAGTTGCACGCCGGAGCCAACCAGCGCTGCGATGTGCTGTGCTGCAAAGAAATAGTGGGTGCAGCCCAAAACCAGTGTGTCGAAGGGTTTTGAGGCGTTTTCAGGCTCTTTTTGACCATAAAAATTTCCTGTAGCCCTTATTATTCGGGCGCAAGCAGCTATTACTTTGGTAGCGCTTGAGTCTTGCACCGCGTGCTCGATGACCTCCGCCAGGCCATCACATGGCAGCAAAACAAAGTTGACCTGACAGCTCTGCGCCGCCAGCAGCGCAGCAAACCGGGC
>JANOXZ010000250.1:0-1737 GCA_031418695.1 Synechococcales cyanobacterium VAR_35_metabat_10 | reverse complement strand
GCCAGTTTTTTGGGCAACGAGTTGCCAAGGCACCAAGTTACTATGGTGCTCCATCTTGGTGAGAATTACTTCGTCACCAGTTTGTAAATTACCTAGACCCCAACTATAAGCCACCAAATTAATTGCTTCTGTAGCGTTGCGGGTATAAATAATTTCCCGCTCATCTGCCGCATTCACAAACTTCGCCACCTTTTGTCGTGCTGCTTCATAGGCATCGGTTGCTAAGCCACTGAGGGTATGAACGCCCCTGTGAACGTTGGAATTGTAGCGCTGATAATAGTCACTCAGAGCATCAATTACTACTTGGGGCTTCTGGGAAGTAGCGGCGCTGTCTAGGTAAACCAATGGTCGATCGTTAACTTTCTGGGTCAGAATCGGGAAATCGGCATGGACTTTGTCGGCAAGGCTTAAGGTTTGGAGGACAGTCATAGTATTGAGGGGTGAGGGTTGGGTTATTCTGGCTCCTGCTCCCAAATTCGGGAGAGGTTGAAGACGAGTTAAATAATGATCTTTAGGGTTGAAAGTTTTGTACGGCCAAGATCAGTCGATCGCGGATTGCTGGTACTGGCAGGTTTTCAATGACTTCGATCGCGAAGGCATTTACCAACAAAGTTCGAGAAATTTCAATGCCTAGACCACGACTTTGCAGATAGAACAGCTCATCGTCAGACAATTGACTGACAGTAGCGCCGTGAGAACATTTTACATCGTCGGCGGTGATTTCTAGCTGGGGCTTGGTATCTACGCGGGCTTTGGGTGATAGCAACAGGGTACGGCTGAGCTGTGCTGCATTGGTCTGCTGCGCTCCCTGGGGCACCAGCACTTTGCCCGAGAATATCGCGTGGGCTTTATCGGTAACTACTGATTTGTGGAGCTGATTGGTGCGGCCATGGGGATGATTGAGAGCAATCTTGCTATGGGTATCGGCGACCTGCTCACCAGCGATTAAATCTAAACCGTTCAAAGTAGTATCAGTTTGTTTACCGGTTTGATAAACTTCCCAATGGTGACGAGCTAGCTTGCTGCCCAGGCTAATAGCGTAGCCATGATATTGACTATCTTCAGCTTGAGATATCGCAGTTTTACCAATGTGGAAGGCTTCTGGGCTTTCTTCTTGGAGGCGGATGTGATTAACACAAGCATTAGGCGCTACCGAGATTTCAGTAACCGAATTGGTGAACTGAATGCCATTGTTAGAAATATATTCTTCGATGATGGTCGATCGGCTGTTTTTTGCAGCAACTACCAATACCCGGGGCTGATTCACGCTGCTGCCACCGGTGCCCACAAACAATAAATGAATTGGTTCAGCGATGTCACCTTCTACCCAAATCACTGCTGCATCGCTGAAACCGCTGGTATTCAAAGCTGTGAAGATTTCTTCGCCACCGGGCTGTTTGCCCAGGTATTCGGTGATGGCGGGCTTTTGTTCGATCGCCTCACTCAATCCCCCTACAAACAAACCAGCACTTTTAGCAGGCTGAGATAACTGCGGTGCATAGACTCCATCAACAAACACTAATCGTCCTGGAACTGGCTGCAAATCTGCTGGAGCCTTGCCGCTGGGTAGAGCAAAATCTTGTGCCAATAATCCTTTGAGGCTAGTAAAGCGCCATTCTTCATCTTTGGTGCTAGGAATAGTTTCTTCTTGTAAAAAAGCGGTGGACTGACTGCGCAGTGCCACGAACCAGTCAGCGGTAGCTTGTTTGCCAACAGTGGTCAGCAGTTTAACTAGAT
>JANOXZ010000249.1:0-9685 GCA_031418695.1 Synechococcales cyanobacterium VAR_35_metabat_10 | reverse complement strand
GTGTCGGTTCGAACGGTTTGTTAGTGTGACAGGCTAAAATTTTAGCACATAGCAAAAAATTAAACTACATTGGCAGACTAACAACTGATTAGACTGACGAAATTCTTTTCAACCCTCTAAATAAGGTGTTTGGGTGGAAATATTTCCGTCTAACATCCCAATCTGAGTGCTTAGACTGAATGATTTCAGCCTAAATGATATTTCGATCGACCAGCATAACTTGTAATGTTATGTCACAAAACTATCGCTCACCATGATCCAGTAGTACAGAGCAGCCTAAGCCTTTTGCAGCTCCTGCGCCTGAGCCTCCGGAGTCTCCGCCTCCGACGGCGGCACCGCCTGCCAAAACATCGGCAAATACTCCGACCAATTACTCAAAATCAACTGCGCCTTAGGGCTACCAGTCTTTTCAGCATGATCGCTAACCAACTGCTTAAGCTGCTGCTCACCAGCCGCCGAAGTAACCCTTTGCAACTTAATACTCTCCGGATTCACCTTAGCCGTAAAAGACCCATCCTCATCCAGAAAATAGCCCAAACCACCAGTCATCCCCGCGCCGACATTTCTGCCCACGCTACCCAGCACCACCACGACCCCACCAGTCATATACTCGCAGCAGTGATCGCCGCTGCCTTCCACAACTGCCGTAGCCTTAGAGTTCCGCACCGCAAACCGCTCACCAGCAATACCATTGGCAAACAAATATCCACCAGTAGCACCATAGAGACAAGTATTGCCCACAATCACATTCTTACTCCGATCGAACACACTCCCCTCCAGCGGTTTAATAATAATCTCGCCGCCATTGATGCCCTTGCCCACATAGTCATTGCTCTCGCCCGTAAGAATCAGCGACATGCCTGCATGGTTGAAAGCACCGAAGCTCTGACCCGCCGAGCCATGGAAATTGAGCGTGAGGTGTCCTTCAAAAGCACTATCGCCATATTTCTTGGCGATCGCCCCCGAAATTCTAGTACCTACCGATCGATCGGTATTCACAATCTCCCAACTCTTATTGGCTGCTCCTTGATTCTGAATCGCCGCCTGAATTTCTGGATCTGCCAAAATCTGGTCATCTAAAACTGGGCCATTAGAATGAACATTGCCATGCTGTAAGAAAGACCGATCGACCTTGGTATTGGGCAATTGGGTCAAACAGTTCAAGTTCAATCCTGGCACCTTGGTCAACTCTGCATCACTACGTTCTACAAACAGGTCTGCACGACCAACGATGTCATTGATCGATCGATAGCCCAAAGTAGCCAACAGACTGCGTACTTCCTCGGCGACGAAGTAGAAGAAATTCACAACTTGCTCAGGAATACCAGGGAACCGCTTGCGTAGTTCTTCCTTCTGAGAAGCTACCCCTACCGGGCAGTTGTTAGTATGACAAACCCGCGCCATGATGCAGCCTTCCGCAATCATTGCCACCGAGCCAAAGCCGAATTCCTCCGCGCCCATCAAAGCCGCAATAATCACATCCCAGCCAGATTTCAAGCCCCCATCGACTCGCAGCAGCACTCGATCGCGCAATTTATTTTCCATCAACACTCGATGAACTTCAGTCAAACCCAGCTCCCAAGGAGTCCCCGCATGTTTGATCGAACTCAACGGCGAAGCCCCTGTGCCGCCATCGTGACCAGAGATTTGAATAATATCGGCATTGGCTTTGGCCACCCCGGCGGCTACTGTCCCAATCCCAATCTCGGCCACTAGTTTGACTGATACTCGGGCGGCAGGGTTGATTTGGTGCAGGTCAAAGATTAGTTGGGCTAAGTCTTCGATCGAGTAAATATCATGGTGGGGCGGTGGAGAAATTAGAGTTACTCCTGGCTTCGATCGACGCAACATCGCAATGTAAGGGCTGACCTTCTTACCAGGCAACTGACCACCTTCACCGGGCTTCGCTCCCTGAGCGAGTTTAATCTCGATCTGTTGGGCACTCATCAAATACTTAGGCGTAACACCAAAACGCCCCGAGGCCACCTGTTTGATTGCACTCAAAGCCGTATCACCGTTACGCAGACCTTTCAGGTGAGGCAAGGTTGCAGAGATGCCATCCTGCACATCATTCAGGACTTTATAACGCACTGGGTCTTCGCCGCCTTCACCGCTGTTAGACTTAGCTCCGAGGCGGTTCATGGCGATCGCTAGCACCTCATGAGATTCTCGGGATAACGCGCCTAAAGACATGCCGCCAGTACAGAAACGTTTGACGATCGCTTGTACCGACTCCACTTCATCGATCGAAATAGGCGTGCGATCGCTCTGGAAATCTAATAAATCTCGCAGCGCAGTCACTGGGCGATCTTGGACATATTTTTTGTAGAGTTCGTAATGGTCGTAGCCCTCCTGGGTCTGGTAGGCATCCACCGCTTTGTGCAGCGCCTTAGCCATTTGGGGGCTGTTCATGTGGAATTCACCGCTGGGGCGGTAATTAAAGAAGCCCAAGTTTTCTAGTTTCTTGGTGGCTTCAGGGAAAGCTCGGTGATGGAACTGCAAGGTTTCTTGAGCCACACCTGCCAAGGTCAGACCACCAATCCGCGAAGTAGTACCTCGGAAAGACATTTCTAACAAATCACCCCCAATCCCGATCGCCTCGAAAATCTGCGCTCCATGATAAGAAGACAACAAAGAGATTCCCATTTTTGACAAGATCTTCAACAAGCCATCTTCTGCCGCCTTGCGGTAATTGGCCTGGGCTTGCTCGATCGAAATCGTAGTCTCACCCCGTTGAATCGCATTTTGCACCTTAACTGAATTCCACCAGCTCCGCGCCGATTCCAATGCCAAGTAAGGACAGATGGCCGATGCTCCATAACCTACCAAGCAAGCAAAGTGATGAGTACTCCAGCATTGAGCCGTATCCACAATCAACGAAACCTGACCACGCAAACCCGATTTGATCAAATGGTGGTGAACCGCTCCGATCGCCAACATCGGTGGCAGATAAGTATTGTTGGCATCTAATCCATTGGTAGATCGATCGCTCAAAATCACAATCTGTTTACCAGCTTGCACTGCGGCCAATGCTTCGGCTTGGACTCTGGCTACCGTGGCCGTTAAATCCCCGTCAATTTTATAGAGAGTCGAAACTACCGCAGTTTGCAGTGATGAAGCCTTGATCAACTCTAGCTCTGCTTCGTTTAACACCGGGCTTTGCAGCTTAAGCTGGTTAGCCATTTCGGGCTTAGCTTCTAGCAAATTGCCTTTTTTACCCAAAGACATCTCTAAAGACATCACCAGTTTTTCCCGCAAAGGATCGATCGCCGGGTTAGTCACCTGGGCAAAGCGCTGTTTAAAGTAGTCATACAGCGGGTGAGCCTTGGTAGACAGCACGGCCAAAGGAATATCATCACCCATGCAGAAAGTCGGCTCCTTGCCGTTCTCTGCCATGTCATTGACGATCATTTCTACATCTTCTAACGTGTAGCCAAAAGCAGTCTGTTGCTGCACCAGCTTTTCCGGTTCGATCTTGCTCTTTGTTTCAAATGCCTGTGGCTCTAGTTTTTGACCATACTGCTTCAGCCAAGCTCCATAAGGCAAAGACTGTGCCACCCTCTGCTTCACTTCCCAGTTGTGCAGCACTTCATGGGTTTCCAAATTCACCACAATAGTTTGACCTGGGCCTAAGCGACCTTTTTCGGCAATGGTATCGATCGGCAGATCTACCACCCCAGCTTCGGAACCCACCACAATATAACCATCTTTGGTAATGCAATACCGAGCAGGTCGCAGACCATTTCGATCTAAAGCTGCCCCCACAATCTTGCCATCACTAAAAGCCAGCAAAGCTGGGCCATCCCAAGATTCTTGCAGGCCGTTGTAGTAGTCATAGAAATCTACAATCTCTGGATACTGATCTAGCTCTGGTTGGTTCTTGTAAGCTTCGGGTACCATCACCATTAAGCCTTCGATCGGGCTGCGGCCAGAATGCACCATTAACTCCAACACATTATCTAAAGTGCCAGAATCGCTGTTTTCTAAGTTCAAAATTGGTTGTAGCTCTTGCAGTCGATCGTTCCAAACTGGATGATCTAAATCTCTTTCTCTCGCGGTCATCCAGTTGATATTGCCTAATAGAGTGTTGATTTCGCCGTTGTGGCCAACCATCCGCATTGGCTGTGCTAGAGGCCACTTGGGCATGGTGTTGGTGCTAAACCGGCGATGGTATACCGCAAAATTACTGGTAAATAGAGGATTGGTCAAATCTTGGTAAAACTCACCCAAGATGGCCGATCGAACCATGCCTTTGTAGACAATGGTGCGCCCAGACAGAGAACAAAAGTAAAAATTGTCACCAGGAATAACCACTGTTTTATCTTTCAGCGCCTTGACCACCTTGCGGCGTACCAAATAAAGTTGCCGTTCCCATTCATCCCCAGTTAACTCCCCAGCAATCACCACTTGCTCAATATAAGGACAGTTGCCTTTAGCCTGTACACCCAGTACTTCCGGTCTCACCGGCACAGTTCGCCAACCCACCAGTCGGAGCTTTTCGTTATCAATGGCGGTGGCTACGGCTGCTTTGGCGATCGATCTAGCCTCGGCATCTTGCGGTAAAAACACCATGCCCACTGCCAATGCCCCACTTAAATCTAAGCCCTGTTCTTGACCCCAGGCTGTAAACAGCGGCCAGGGAATTGCTGATAAAATTCCTGCGCCATCTCCAGAATCTCGATCGGCGCTACAGCCACCCCGATGTTCCATGCAGGTCAATGCTGTGAGTGTCTGTTCGATTAATTTATGAGTTGGTTGACCGGCTGGTGATGCAATGAACCCTACCCCACAAGCATCCCTTTCTTCTACCAGCCATCTCTGACCATCGTAAGTCTGTTGATGTGCCGCTAACTGACTATTCTGGCGAGAATTTGCTTGGTTCATATTTATGGATCTGGGGTGAGGAAGATTAGCGTTGCGTTATGTATAGTCTGCTTAATATATCAGATTTTTCGGTAGCGAATTTTACAGTAAATTTATCCCTAACATGAATGTAGGGGTGAATAGCAGATGGGATGAGCTGATAGTTGGGACTAGTTTTATTGTGGAAGAAATTTGGCGATCGTGCCGTGGATAGTCTTACGAATTTTGCGCTTACTAATCCAGTTTTGGAACTTGCGATCATATTCTTCCCCCTTGAGCTGATAAACATTCCAGCCGTTGAGTGCCACACCCATACCCCAAAAACCTAATACTGCTACCGACCACAAAAAGCCAGTGCCGCCAATGGCTACTACGTTCATGCCCACCAAAAAAGTGTTGGTGATGGCAAAGCGACCCAAGCCTTTCTGAAACTGTTGGTGGCGATATAGGTCGAATTCGGCTTTTTGTTGACTGCTGCTCTGATACTTTGCCCAGTCTAGTTCGGCAGCTTGTAGCGTGTTGAGATCAATGTCCATTTCATCGGCAATCTCGACCAATTGCTGGTGCGAGAACTCTAAATCACCAGTGGTATTTTTCCTGGTTAGTGCCAAGTTTAAGATCTGCTGGATGTCTTCTTGGCTGTAAGTGGTGATGGCGCTATTTTCGGTAGAGTTCATGGCATTTTCTCGGGGGCTGAGGTACTTGCATTCAGATTATGCGGTGGCCTCATTTCATTATCCAGAAAAATTAGTCGATCGGCCACCTTCGGTCACAGTGAAGATATCCGCCTTCGTCTATCAGGCAAAAAAAAGCCTCCAACCCGCAGGTTGGAGGTATTAATCAGGGTGCATCTACCACCTATGTATACGCGGTTGATTGCTTTGCACCGGGACGTTTCGACTAAGAAAATAAAAAATCGCCCCAGTGCCAGCGGCGCTAGAGCGGTTAATCAGGGTGCATCTACCACCTATATATACGTGATCGATCAAGCTTTACCGGGACGTTTTAACTTAACAAGTATAAAAAAACGCCCTAGTGCCAGTGGCGCTAGAGCGGTTAATCAGGGTGCATCTACCACCTATGTATACGTTGGGTTTGAGAGATAATCAGGTCGATTTTTCTGGGTCTTAGACTTTTAAATTAGTTTTGAGGTGTTAGATTTCCGCTGAATTAGTTGAAATTTTTTCTTAAAGGATATAAAATCTTGTAGTTTGCTAAAGCAAATGGGCGTTAGCCCACTCTTAACGGTTGTGAGGAACACAAAAATGAAAAGAATTTTATCCGCTTTGGCTGTTGCTGCCATCGCCACAGTTGCATTACAGTCTTCGGCTTCTGCGGCTCCTAAAAAGCCTTATATTGGCCCTCAGGTTGAATTGAATGGTCTAACTGGGTTTGGTGCGATCGGCAGATTTCCTCTCTCTGATGACTGGTCTGTTAGACCAGCCGTGACTATCTTCAATGGCGGTGCTTTAGTTACCGGTACTGTATCTTACGATTTCAATCTTCCCCAGTCTCCTCAGTTGGTTCCTTACCTTGGTATTGGTTACAGTGTTTTGACTGTATCTGGTTTTGGTGGTGTAGGTGCTGGTTTTACTGGCCAAGCAGGTGTTGATTATGCGATCAGCGATAGCTTCGACCTTAACGCTAACCTGAAGTTCACTGGTCTTAGTGTTGGTGCTGGCTTTAAGTTCTAAGCTTCGGTCTTGAATTTTAGTCTTAAATTTCTCAATAGAGCCGCAATCGATCGATTGCGGCTCTATTCTTGTCTGATTTTCCATGACTGGACTGTGTACTAATCTGAGGATGCGATAACTTTTGTCTCAAATTTGATCGATCTTCTACTCACTTGCGAAAATAAGACACACTCCATCGCCCAGACTAAGAGAAGAATTTTTATGAAACTAGCCTATTGGATGTACGCCGGTCCCGCTCACATCGGCACTTTGCGCGTGGCCACCTCCTTCAAAAATGTCCATGCAATTATGCACGCACCCCTAGGCGACGATTATTTTAATGTAATGCGATCGATGCTAGAACGAGAGCGGGACTTTACCCCCGTGACTACCAGCGTGGTCGATCGGCATGTGCTTTCCCGGGGCTCTCAAGAAAAGGTGGTAGATAATATCACTCGCAAAGACGGTGAAGAGCATCCTGATCTAGTTGTCCTTACTCCTACTTGTACCTCCAGCATTCTGCAAGAAGACCTTGCTAACTTCGTCGAGCGGGCTGCGATGGATACTGTTTGTGATGTGATTTTGGCGGATGTTAATCACTATCGCTTTAATGAACTTCAGGCCGCCGATCGAACTCTGCAACAGATCGTCCAGTTCTATATTGCCAAAGCTCGTAAGCAGGGCAACTTGGGTCTGACCAAAACCGAAAAGCCTTCGGTAAATATCATTGGCATCTCCACTTTGGCTTTCCATAATCACCATGACTGCACCGAGCTAAAGCGGTTGATGGCCGATTTGGGTATTACTATCAACGCCATTTTGCCAGATAAAGCTTCGGTAACTGAACTCAAAAACTTGCCTCAAGCCTGGTTTAACTTGGTGCCCTATCGGGAATTAGGCCCCGGAACTGCCCAGTTTCTAGAATCCGAATTCCAAATGCCCTATGTAGACATCGTTCCGATGGGGATTGTGGAAACGGCTAAATGCATTCGTGCTATCCAAAAGATCTTGGTGGCTCAAGGTGCCGATGTAAATTACGAGCCGTATATCGAAAACCAGACTCTGCATGTTTCTCAAGCAGCTTGGTTCTCTCGTTCGATCGACTGTCAAAACCTCACCGGCAAGAAAGCCGTGGTCTATGGCGATGCCACCCATGCTGCCGCCATCACCAAAATCTTGACCAGAGAAATGGGCATCCACGTTGTCTGGGCTGGTACTTTCTGCAAGCATGATGAAGAATGGTTCCGGGCAGAAGTCAAAGATTTCTGCGACGAAATTATTGTCACCGAAGACCACGCGGTAGTGGGTGATGCGATCGCCAAATCCGAACCATCCGCAATTTTCGGCACCCAGATGGAGCGTCATGTAGGCAAGCGTCTAGATATTCCCTGTGGTGTTATTTCGGCACCAATTCATATTCAGAATTATCCGATCGGCTACAAGCCATTTTTGGGTTACGAAGGCAGCAACCAAATCGTCGATCTCATCTACAACTCCTTCACCTTGGGTATGGAAGATCATTTACTAGAAATCTTCGGTGGTCATGATACTAAGGAAGTAATTACCAAAGGCATCTCGGCTGATGGTGATCTATCTTGGAGCCGCGAAGCTCAAGGCGAACTGAACAAAATCCCTGGTTTTGTGCGCGGCAAGGTCAAGCGCAACACTGAAAAGTTCGCGCGGGAAAGAGAGATGGCCGAAATTACTCTAGAAGTAATGTACGCCGCCAAGGAAGCTGTCGGCGTTTAGAGTTGGCCGGAAGTGGGTTGAGCGGAGTCGAAACCCACTTCCTCGCTGATTTTCAAGAAATCTCCAGCAGGAGATAACCAATTGTAGGGTGGGCACTGCCCACGAAGGATTTCAATCAATGTACGATTGCCCAAAATCTAGATTTCGGATGATGTTCAATCACGTAGACCCTAGATTGTGGGCAGTGCCCACCCTACAAAATGATCCTGAACATCCCCGATTTTCTAATTTTGTTTTGTACTTTAAGGCTTTGAGCTAGAATCTCGGTCTATTTTTTTTATGTCTATTGACCAGTCACTGACCATTAAACCCTTCGGGGCGCTTCGAGAATTAATAAACTCCTATGATGCCTTTTATCAAGGGGTTTCTGCTGATGTGCAGAAATTTGGTCTATCGATCGAGCAATTTGATGTACTTGCTACTTTAGGCAACACTCCTGGCCTGAGCTTGGTGCAACTGGGCGAAAAAACTTTATTGAATTTACCTAATCTACACGAGGTGCTTAAGTCGTTAGAAGAAGACCTGTTGATCTACCGCGAGCGCCCCGCTGACAAGCCGATGATGATTATAAAGCTTACTCCCGCAGGTGAGAAGATTTTTGCGGTGGTCTTTCCGATTCACATGACGTATCTACAAAGATGTTTTGGTCAACTAAATCAAACTGAGCTAGATATGTTGCAGGTGTTTCTTGGTCGTTTGCGGGAAGTCTTTTCCAAGAGTTCTTAGTCACCCTAAACAGCTACATTCCGATCAGATTCCAACATCGAAGACAGTTGTTTAACCCCACGTTGTAGATGACGAGTAACAGTCATAGGGCTAACACCAATCTTTTTTGCAGCTTCCTTGCGAGGCATACCTTTGATGTAAACATATTCGATCGCCTGCTGAGTCTTAGATTCTAGTTGACTAATCATGCCAGCGAGCTGTTGACGCTCTTCCTCCATAAACTGTCGATCCCGATCGCGGGTATCAGGTAAGCTATCACCCAATGTAACTGGGTAATCCAGCATCTGGCCAACACTTGCATCCAGGCTCAAAGTCTGACGATTGTGCTCAGCCGCTTTAGTTTCGCGCCATTCTTGCACCGTAATTTGTAAAGCATCAGCAATTTCGATATCAGTAGGCTTGCGATCAAGAATCAGAGTTAAATGTTGAGACATTTTTTCGCCTTCTTTTTGTAGCTCTTGCCAACGGCGAGGAATTTTAACCACGTTGCTGCGATCTCTGAGAAAGTGCAAAATTTCGCCGCGAATGTAAGGGACAGCAAAGGAGCTAAAAGCACATCCTTGGTAGGGGTTGAAACGTTCGATCGCTCTAATCAAACCCAAGTAACCAATCTGTTCTAAATCTTGATAAGTCTCAACGCACTGGCGGCTAATGCGATGAGCCACTTGTCTAAC
>JANOXZ010000248.1:0-3327 GCA_031418695.1 Synechococcales cyanobacterium VAR_35_metabat_10 | reverse complement strand
GCAATGTTTACATTAAATTTACCCAGCATGGAGCCAATATTACCGATAATGCCAGGAACATCTTCGTGCAAGGTAAAGAGCATGTGCTGCGTAGGCGATACGCTAACCGGAAAATCGTCCACGCTGGTAATCCGAATTTCTTCGTGGCTGAGCAAGGCTCCGGTAACGCTGTGCAGACCCAGAGTACCTTTGGCCGAGAGACGCATGGAACCAGCGTAATCCCGTTGGGAAGGATCACGGGTTTCTACCACGTTGATGCCTCTTTCTTTGGCTTCGATGCCAGCATTGACGTAGTTAACTCGCTCTTGTAGCGCGTTAAAAAGCAACCCTTTCAAAGCAGCAGTGACGATCGGCTTAGTCTTCTGTTCAGCTAAATCTCCGTAGAAAGAAATATCTAAGTGATCAATACGACCGCCAGCTAACTGACCAATCATGTTGCCCAAAGTTTCAGCCAACTGTAAGTAGGGCTTGAGGTTTTCCATGTCTTCAGGACGAAGACCAGGAATATTTACAGCCGATCGAGCTGGCAAACCTAGCAATACATCGCGGATTTGCTCGGCTACATCTAAGGCTACGTTGATCTGGGCTTCCGCAGTAGAAGCTCCTAGGTGAGGTGTCAGAACGAGGTTGCGACCAACAGCTCTCAGAGGTGAATCACCCAGAGGCTCTTCGGCATATACATCGATCGCTGCTCCAGCAATTTTGCCGCTTTCGATCGCCTCGGCTAACGCGACTTCATCAATGATTCCACCCCGAGCACAGTTAATAATCCGAGCAGTGGGCTTCATTTTACTGAGGGATTCAGCATTGATCAAGTTGGCAGTTTCGGGAGTTTTGGGGATATGCAAAGTGATATAGTCCGCTTCCCGAAACAGTAAGTCCAGCTCAACCAGAGTACAGCCCATTTCTTCGGCTCGTTCTGCTGAGATAAATGGGTCGTAAGCTAAGAGCTTCATTCCCATAGCCTTGGCTACATTGGCCACATGGGAACCAATTTTGCCTAAGCCCACAACGCCCAAGGTTTTTTTGTAAACTTCGGTACCGACAAACAGCTTGCGATTCCACTCTCCAGCTTTCATGGACTGGTTGGCGACGGGGATATAGCGCGCCAATGAGAGCATCATGGCCAAAGCATGTTCAGCCGCAGCGATCGTGTTGCCTTCGGGGGAATTTACTACCACAATTCCTTTACGGGTGGCGAAAGGCACGTCTACGTTGTCTACTCCGACTCCGGCGCGACCGATGATTTTGAGATTGGTGGCGGCCTCGATGATTTCTTTGGTCATACGGGTTTCAGACCGAATCATGATCGCGTCGTATTCGCCAATAATTTTGATCAACTCATCTGGCTTGAGGCCAGTTTTGACATCAACTTGGGCGACTTGGGAGAGAATGTCGATCCCAGCTTGGTCGATCGGGTCGGAGACTAGAACCTTGGACATAATCTATAAAAATTCAGTGAGTACAATTTGGGAGTATCTTGGCCAAATAGTAAGTTCGGTGCAACTTTGCAGAAGGAGACCGAACACTATTCAACAGTAAGAACTAGTTGCAATAGGTCGTGCAAGATGCCATTTTAGTGGGTATAGGTGCTTATTGGATCTAGAAATTGGCTTTCTAGCTGAAATTTTAATTAATTTTTAAACAAACATGAATTACTTAGTGACGGTATTGTTCGATCGAATTCAAGCTGAGGCGGCTTACACCGAGCTAGAAAAGCAAGGTTTGGCGATGGACAGGGTGACGATCTTAGGAAAAGGTTATCAAAGTGCTGATGAGTTTGGGCTCGTTGATCCCAACGATATGGCAATTCGTCAATCTAAGTCGATGGCGATTTGGTTGATTCCTTTTGGCTTTTTGGGCGGGATAGCCTTTAGTTTGTCTACAGGGTTACACACTTTTGCTTGGGCTGGGGAAGCGGGCAATCACATAGTGGGTGGTTTGCTGGGTTCAATTGGCGGAGCCATGGGTAGTATATTTGTAGGCGGTGGTACGGGAGCGATGTTGGGCAGTGGTGACGCTTTGCCGTATCGGAATCGACTGAATGCTGGGAAATACATTGTGGTGGTAAAGGGTTCTGCACTGGTAGTCCAGAAGGCCACGAAGATTTTGCGGGGCTTTAATCCGGAGAATATTCAGAATTATACTGATCCGGATGAAGTGTAGAAGGGACGAGAAACTTCGATTCAGTAATTTCAAATTTAGATTTCTGATGATAAGCCATAGAATATGAAATTTCTGACCCAACCCAGTAGGTCAAGCCACTGTCAAAAGGAGCTTTTGACAGTGGCTTGACACTGATATGTTTATTCTGGAGTAATGAACAGTAGAAAAGGCTTTATCCAACAAGAGCTTGCTAGTATAGCGGTTTTTATTCTTCTTAATTGAATACCTTCTAGGCTCTCGTGTATATCGATCAATTACCAACATCCAATCCGTAAGGACGAGGATATGCCTTCAACAGTTGCTTGGCGTGATAGACCTGCCAAGTTTGAGTCACTACACCACCTCGGGTGAGAGGAACTGTGGCAATTTTCTTGATGCTAATAAAATAGTTTTCAAACGGTTCATAAGACATCTCCGGTTTTGTAGAAACAGACCCCTTCGGCTTCACCACATCTTCATTTACCCCAAAAGTTTCTGAGCCAATATACACCGCATTTTTCCCCACCCACTCCTGAGCAGTAGACCAGTAGGCAAAGCCCCGTAAGTCTTCATCAAAACAAGTCAAAGGTTTTTTTGTAATAGAATGTAATGCCATCGCCAACTGACCACTGGGAAAATAGCGATTGATAAAAATAAAATCGGCCTGTTCGATCGCCTTCATAATTGCCGGATTGTCTTTCAGTTTTCGCTGTAACTGGCCTACATCTATTAACTGCACCGAATTATCGGCGTCAAAAGTCAAGAAACCCCCACCGATCGCATTATTACTGGGCTTCTGAGCTGTTCCTAAAGTCAAATGCGACAAAGCAATCGCAAAAATAAGATGAATTAACACAGCCGTAACAATCAACCAATTCCAAAAACGGCGTGGATGATGAGTAAACCAGCTTAAAGAGCTCTCGGCTAACAATATGCTAGCGGTCATATAACCAGCCATTGGCCAACTCGGTAAAACTTGCTGATATCCAGCAATAATGGCAAAGGCCACAATAATTGGCGTAGAAAGCCATAAAACCAAAAGCCTTTGGCTTTGGCGAGGATCTGGATTCTTTTTGCTAAACTGTGAAAAAATATTCTGCCCTATCGACCAAATTAAAGGAAAACCGATCGAAGGAAAAACATACACCATGTGGACTAAAAAAGTCAGGAAAAAAGTTTCCC
>JANOXZ010000247.1:0-6245 GCA_031418695.1 Synechococcales cyanobacterium VAR_35_metabat_10 | reverse complement strand
GTTTGCCCTATAGAAAAGAATTGGTAACTCCTTTCGTCATGACATATAAGCCTAGTCGACCATCGTTAAAATGGATTCATGTAGACAGGAGGAAAATATCCTCTTAATAGTTTTGTCCCTGTCAACTCTCTGACAGTTCTTATAATAAAGTATTATCTAAAATCATATCTTACGAAATAAGACATACATTAAATGAATAACTTAGACTCATTATCACTTCAACATTGTGATTTATCCATATCAATAGTCACATATAAAAATGATCCTGATAAAATATCTGAAGTTTTAGAATCGCTAAAACAAACACAGGTGGAACACGAAACTATCATTGTTGACAACTCACCCGAATCTAACATCCAATTTTTGTGCGATGTCTTTCCTGGTGTTCAATACTTTCATAATCCTTCTAATCCAGGATTCGGAACTGCTCACAATATTGCAGTATCGAAAAGCAGCAACTGCAAATATCATTTGATACTAAATCCCGATGTTTATTTCCAACCTGATGTTATTCCCGAGCTGTTAAAATATCTTGATGCGAATCAAGATGTCGGACTAATACAGCCAAAAGTATATTCTCCTAATGGAGATATTCAGTATTTATGCAAGACATATCCAACCTTTTTTGTATTATTTGCTAGAAGATTCCTGCCCTCACAGCTCCAATTTCTTCTCAAAGATAAACTTGAATTATTCGAAATGAGAGAAACTGGTTATGATCGCATAGTCCAGGCTCAATATTTATCTGGATGTTTTATGCTTTTTCGCCGATCATGTTTTGATGAAATTGGTGGTTTTGATGAAAGAATATTTCTCCACATGGAAGATGCTGATATAACATATCGTATTTCACAGAAATACAAAGCCATATTCTACCCTCATGTTCATATATTCCATCATTGGGCTAGAGGCTCCCATAAATCTATAAGTCAAACTATCAATACCGTTCAATCAGCTTTTTATTTTTTCAATAAGCATGGATGGAAAATCATTTAAACGGCAAGTATATTCCCTGTCACTGAACACTATTATTGATCAGAATAAAGCTCAAGATACTCCAAACTAGATTCAACACAATCTCTTTCACTAAATTTACCCATGCATACAGCGAATAAGTCAGACTGTAATTTAGCCTCATAAATTGGGGAAAGACTTAACTACGGATAGGGTAGTTGAGTTGGAAAGATTGTGAAAAGAGGGAAACTATATAACACGAAAAAAACGTCCATCTCCAGGTTCTAAAAACAGTTTGACCCGACGAGTAGTGTTTAGATTAGAAACCTGAAACCATTTCCCTGTCTTTCGATCTAGCTCCTGAAGCTTTTTACCTGGAATTGATACATTTATATCTAAAACCTGCTTATTTTTGTAATTTCGATTAGCTATCATAAAGGCACTTGTTTTCTTATTTTTGCCAAACAAACCAACAACAAATTCACCTTTAGATAATACACTAACAGGCGAATTTTTTGGTATTGATTCTCCGCCCAATGGCAATGGAGAGGTATTATATACACCATTTGAATCTAGTGCGATCAAGGTGGGGCTAAGTTTTCTTATTTCAGCATTGAGAACTGCTACATCTCTAGCTAATCCTGATTGTTTACCATCCCGATAAAGACCCTGATTAGACTCACTACCCCAATAAGTGAAATAGCTTATTCCCTTACCACCATAAGCAAGTGTTGTATAGACTTGAAATCTCACCTCTCTTGCAGTAGGCAATCGCCACTCTTTTAAAAACCGTCCTGCTTGAATGATATTCATAAAAGGCACCCTTGCCTCTTTTGAAACTTGAGATATCAGCGCCAAATTAAGAAAGTACCTTTTCCCATCTCCATTTGAAAATAAGTGATAATGATCGTAACTTATCAAATCAGGCTTAACAGTGTTAACAAATTTCCTTAAATGATCCAAATAGACCACAATAGCTTTATCATCTGAATCCACTCCATGTAGATGCATTGGATATTTTATTTTTTTCCTATCAACCTGATTTAATGAGACACCAAGTTGCTGCTCGTTAGCATAGATCGGCAGAAGATTAACATAGGCCAACCTACTTGGATCTTTTTTACGCAAGTAAGCTACTAATTCCGCATAGTCCTTAAATTTATTAGCACCTGGTTCATCAGTAATGTAATAGGCTTCTAGTCCACGATGTTTTTTAACTTCATCAACTAAATCATCTAATTCTCTTTTTTTCGCAGGGTTATGCAGGCTTGCAGGGTCAATTAGCTTGTGTCGAAATATACTTTTCAAACCATTCTTATCAGCTATGTCCAGGCTCTCCAGTAAGGTATTGTTGGGAAATGTATTATAGACATTGATGGGAATTGTATTATAGTTTTCACGAGCAAGATTTGGATATACGGAGCTATCTGGATCTGAAACATTCCAAACAGTTATTATAATCTCCTTCTGCTTCCACGATAAAGCACCACTTTGATAGTTCTGGGTGTTTTTTGCTTTCTTTGGTGGTAAATCTTTAGCAATTGCCAAACTAAACTGTAGAATCAGACTAATTGTTATAAATAAAATAGAGAAAGCATTTCGAGAGATGCTCATAAATCATCCTTATATCTATGATACTTTAGGAGTATCGCACAAAGTGGATTGTTTACCCACACATTTTTTTGTCAATTTAGATAGAATACGATGCTGGCCATATCTGAACGCAGCACCAACTCTAAAGCAAACCCAGCAAATCACATATTTCAACTACTTCTATGGCTTTATCCCGTAATACTTTTAGTTTTCATAAACAGCGTGAATTTTCCAGTTTTTTTTCGACCTGACTTTTCAGAAATCCTCTGAGCCATCTTGGCTTTATTAGAGTAAAATCGTATGTATCCTTTATTTTGCAGTGAGTATTTTTTCATGAAGATTGTGTTTGCTGGATCCACCTCAGATACGGGAGAAAGAGTTTTAAGTAAACTGGTCGATAATTTTGGTGGGAATGCTATTACTTGTATCGTCAGATCATCATCAGATACAGCCAGGATTGATCAACTAGGAGTCAATAAAGTAATTGGTGACATTACAGATGCACAAACACTAAAATCAATTCTTAATCCATCCACTGCCTATTTGGATATGACCCACCCCAAGTATTATCATTTATCACTAGAAGCCGTTATTAATGCTGGAGTGCAAAGAGCCTATTTTGTCACAACCACCGGTATATTTTCTAAATATAATCAGTTCTCCCAAATATACAAAGATAATGAGGCAAATATCAAAAAGAGCGGGATAACCTACACGATTCTCCGACCTAGCATGATTTATGGTTCTGCAAGAGATAAAAACATGCACAAGCTAATCAAATTCCTAAATCGTTTTCCAGCTTTCCCCTTATTTGGCGGTGAAAGTCTGATGCAGCCTGTCCATGTCGATGATCTAGCTGATGGAATAGCAGGATCGATCGATAATACAGTTACAGAAAACAAAGAATATAATCTAGCTGGATCAGAACCTATTGCTTATAAGAACATAGTTAAAACAGTAGAAAATAACCTCAAGAAAAATGCTCTAAAGATAGAAATTTCCAGCAAATTAGCTGCTAGCTTAGCTAAATACTTACAACATGTCCCCGGTTTCCCCGTGACAGAAGAACAGGTTTTGAGATTGCAGGAGAATAAAGTTTTTGACATATCTAAAGCAGTAGAAGACATTAGCTACAAACCACGAAGCTTTGAAGAAGGTATTAAATTGGAGATAGAAGAAATGAGAAAACAAGGTTTAATTTAATTTCTATATAAAACCGAAGATGGTTAGGTTGATACTAGCCATAACAAAGATAGTAAAATCCCACTCAGCCTAACCAACAACCTTACGGATTCCTTTTTTTATTCAGCAGCCCCGATCGCCTGATCTGCGATGATCACCGACTTAATCTCAAAACAACAACTCAACCAGAAAAATAGGTTTGATATCATACCATGCTTCGGCTCAGACTCTGGCATCATCAACAAATCAGCGACTTCACCCCAATACCACAGCACGCCATTACCATCACCGATCACTCGGTGTCTTCGGAGAAAAATCGCTATGAAATTCAGCAAACAACAAATTGACCAATACCTAAGGCAAAACCAAAAGCTCCGATCGAGATGAATTCAACAACAGCCGAGTATATTCATCACTCTCTAAACTCATCAACCGAGGAATCACACCCGCTAACTCCCGATCGATCTCACCAAACCGAGCACGCAACAAACCCTCGATCGCCGATCTCTTCGCCCGCTCCGCACCGATCGCCTCGCCACGAGCCTCCGTCTGTTTTTCCCACTCCACATAAACCTGTGAAAGAGCCATAATAATTCTCCTTTCCTCTAATTCAACCTGTTCAGTTACCTCCATATTAATACGCCAAGATACCAAAAGGTCTAGAGCAGGTCCACGCTTAGGATTCAGACTCTGGCATCATCAACAGATCAGCGATAGCTTCGCTTGCACCGGAGGTGATCGCATCTTCTTGAGTAAGCCCCTTCCCCAACAACCGCAACAGAGTCGATCACACCAACACCACAAAAAAGCCAAAAGCTTCGATCGCTCTGTTTCCCCCTTCATCGATCGCCAGCTTACCCAATACTAAACATCGATCGCCTTTTGATGGAATAAGCTAAAATCCAAAACTGCTAACCGATCGCAAGCACCAATGTACGACAACACCAGCAAACTACTAATTAGCCAGTTCTGTACAGATTTCACCGAATGGTTACTCGGGGAACCACTCCAGCTAAACGAAATGCAGCCAACAGAGCTTTACTACGAACCCATCAGAGCAGACGGCGTAGTTCTACTAAAAAACGATAACCTAATTTGTCATTGGGAATTCCAAACAGACCCCGACAAATACATGGCCTATCGGATGCTAGACTACTACGTCCGACTACTCGGACTATACCCAGACTGCCAAATTCTCCAAACAGTCATCTACCTGCGCGAAACAACATCAGAACTAGTATTTTGTGATTCTTATCAAGATGCCCACACCACCCATCAATTTCGAGTAATCAGAGTATGGGAAGAAGAAGCAGAAACACTGATGAACTTACCCGGATTGTTACCATACGCTGTCCTAGGAAAAACTACCGATCGCGTGCAACTGATCCGACAAGTTGCTCAACGAATCGAGCAAATACCAGACGCACAACAGCGCAGTAACCTCACCGCTGGCGCAGCCATCTTCGCTGGGCTAAAATTAGACCAGCAGCTAATCAACCAAGTATTCAGGAGAGATCTCATGCAAGGCTCAGTAATCTACGACCAAATCTTTCAAGAAGGCGAAGCCCGTGGTGAAGCCCGTGGCGAAATTCGATGGAAGAGAGAGTTGCTAATTAAGCTGTTGACACGACGAGTGGGAGTGTTGTCTGCAGAAATAGTTGGACGAGTTGAGGGCTTGTCTTTAGAGCGGGTTGAAGACTTAGGCGTAGCGCTTTTGGATTTTGCTTCCATGGATGATTTGCTTGGTTGGTTGAATTAGACTTTTAGCTCACCTCTGGCTGTCGCCCCGAAAACTGCCACTGCATTGATTTCATGGCCTCAGCCAAAAGCATCGATCGCCTTTGGCGCGACCTGCTTCCGCCAAAATACATTGCCTTGTAATGAGCTAAGATCTGAAAAGCATGAGGTGTAAAATTATGTATCAAAACAATCCTGTCGTACCTGTAAATACTTTACCAACCATGTACGACCTACCCAGCGAAGACCCGGAGGAAATGGGCTTGCCTAGTGCTGAAGGGGTTTCGCTGGAGGTTTCCTCCAGCGCTCGCCCCGCGCGTGACGAATTTCATGACTTTCAGCCAGATTTGTTAAGAGAAACTTGTCAACCCAACGCCGATGAGTTTTTTATCGGCGCAGACCTGAACCTTTACTATGATGCCAAGCACACCAACTGGTATAAACGCCCCGATTGGTTTCTAGTAATAGGCTCACCAGCCAGCTCATCCATCGCAAACTCCCGACTAAGTTACGTAATGTGGCAAGAACACATCGCACCGTTCTTAATGGTCGAACTATTATCACCTGGCACAGAAGCCGAAGACCTCGGCCAAACCCTCCGAGTAGTCGGCAAACCACCCACCAAATGGCAAGTCTACGAATTGTAGTTTAGACTATACAGTAAAACCTCTCTAGTGAATAATTCCAATAAAGATAACTATATGAATAGGGGCGGCGTGTAGCTTAAGCAGTAGATTTTTTGGGCTGAGAGGGCTTTTTATAGCTTTTTTTGACCGTGG
>JANOXZ010000246.1:0-8984 GCA_031418695.1 Synechococcales cyanobacterium VAR_35_metabat_10 | reverse complement strand
ACCCTGATGCGGATGCTAGCTACCGCTGAAGAGCCAACGATCGGCGAGATTTATATCAATGGCGAACGGTTGTTGCGCGATCGCAGTAATGCCAATCTCAAACGATTATTAGGCTATCTTCCTGATGATTTTCCTTTGTATGACGATCTGACAGTTTGGGATTATCTCGATTATTTTGCTAGGCTATATAAACTAACTGCCGAACGTCGTCAGCGGCGGTTATATGATGTGCTGGAACTGGTACAACTGAGTACTAAACGCAATAGTAAGATTGCCACGCTATCCCGTGGGATGAAGCAGCGATTGAGTCTGGCACGGACGATTATTCACGAACCAATTTTACTACTTTTAGACGAACCCGTATCGGGATTAGATCCGATCGCGCGGATGCAATTTCGGCAGATTATTAAGACACTCCAAGAAGCAGGGATGACAATTTTGATCTCGTCCCATGTCTTGAGTGACTTGGCCGAACTCTGTAGCTCTGTGGGCATTATGGAGCTAGGGTATCTGGTAGAAAGCTGTAGCCTTAACTCCCTCTATCAAAAAATGGGCAAGCAGCAGATTTCGATCAGTAGTTTGGGAGACTTAGACTCCTTAATTGCGGAGCTAACAATCAATTCTCTGGTAGATGATCTAAAAATCAATCATGAAACCAAACAGGTTAAGGTGTTTTTTCAAGGTGATGAACTAGAAGCGGCTGATTTGCTGCGCCACCTGATCACCATTGGTCTACCGATTAACGATTTTCATTGCACTCAAGAAGATTTAGAGACTATCTTCTTGAAACTCGGACACCAGCAAGTTTCCTAAGGTTTATAGGCTAAAACTATGTGGAACATCGATCAATTAAGTTATACCTGGCATCCGCAGATCTTTCGGGAGCTGCAAGCCGGATTGAGTCCCCCCAGATTAATCCAGATTACTGAGTCCAGCCCTAAATTTCACTTTTCCCTGGGAGAATTTCATGCTAAATAATGTGCTCGATCGCATCGGTGAATACAATCCGCAGCTCATGCGGGAGATCAAAAGTCGGGTAAGCTGGCGCAACGCGATCATTATGGCTTTGGTGTCATTTGTTTCACAGATGATGATTTTGATTGGCCAATCCTCCAAATTGCCAGTAATGCAAGGAAAGAAAGATTACTACAATGATCAGTATTGTTTTTATGTGCCAAACGCTCCTGGTGAAACCTATCTGAGCAATTGCAAGCTTGATGCTGCTGGATTGCCGATTATTGACTGGCTAGAATGGTGGTCTGATACGGCTCTTGGCCTGAGCATCGTCATGGCCGTGGGTTTATTTGCTGGAGGAGTATATTTACTAGCTAGTAACTTCAGTCAAGAAGAGCGACGCGGGACTCTCAACTTCATTCGTCTGACTCCACAACAAGCTAGTAGTGTAATTGGTGGTAAGCTAGCTGGCGTGCCACTGTTAGTTTATGTGGGTACTGCTCTAGCATTACCCTTGCAGTTTTATGCTATTCAGCAAGCTCAGTTGCCTAAATCGAGCATTTTGGGCTGGGATATTTTAATGGGTAGCTTGGCCATCTTGTTGTATATGGGCGCAATTTTGGCCACGATGTGGTTTAAAGCTCAGTCAATTTTGCTAGCTGGAATTACCCTGTCTCTAAGCTATCCATTGGTCTATCTCAGTAGTATGTGGTACAACCAATCAAACCGGTATAACCCATCAGCAACCATAGCAAAACGCTGGATAAATTGGTATGGCTTACATGTGGGTAATAATTTACCTTCTTATCTGTTACTAGCTGGTTTAACATCTGTAGGAATCTATTGGCTGCATCAAGCAATTCAGCGCCGTTATCTAAAGCCAACGGCTACAGTGTTGAGTAAGAAACAGAGTTATCTATGGTCAGCAATGTATCATGCTGGGATGGCGGGGTTTGCGGTGTTTGGTTTAAGCTCGGTTAGATTGCCATTTGGTTTAAGTAGCGATTCCATGGTGGCACCAATTACGAGTATTTTTGCTTTCAGTTGGCTAATGTTACTGATTCCTTTACTTCTACCAAGTCAGCAGTCCTTGGTAGAGTGGTCACGTCAGCGGCCAGTAGGGAATAAAAAGCGCAGCCTATGGGCAGATTTAATTGGACACGAAAAAAGTCCGGCAATGCTGGCAATAGCCATCAATATCGCGATCGCCGCAGCAATCTGGCTGCCATTGACTTTCATCGGTAACGGTTTTTGGCGCATGATGCTTAAGTTCTTATTGGGTATCGGTTTGACTACAGTTTTAGCAGTTATTTACAGTACTATTACTCATTGGGTTTTGTTCTGGAAAGTAAATCAGCGCTACGCTTGGATGGTTGGTATTGTGAGCGTTTTGGTATTTCTACCACCGATCTTTGGCATGGTATTAAGTGCTGGTAGCGGCGACAAATATAACATTCCATTACTTTTCTCACCTTTCCTCTGGAGCAGTATCGAAAGAACCTCTGGATTTATCAGCGTGATTGTTTTCGCCTTTTTAGTCTGTGTAGCGACTGGGTTAAACCTGAAGCTATGGCGAGGCTTAAATAAAGTAGGACGCAGTGAAAGCTTCAAGAATTTCAAAGCTAAATCGGCTTAATTTGTTGATGCTGCTGTTATAAAAGCAAAAAAAACTCCCTCGGCAATACCGGGGGAGTTTTTTTTCCACTTAGTACTCAGACATTGAAGGACAGCTACAGACTAAATTTCGATCGCCGTAAGCCTGATCAATACGGTTCACCGTTGGCCAGAACTTGAAGTTCTTTAAGTTAGCCACCGGGAAGACGGCAGTTTCTCGATCGTAAGGACGATCCCAATTGGCATCTACCAAATCAGCGAGGGTGTGAGGAGCATTTTTCAGGACGTTGTTAGCTTGAGCCACATCGCCATCTTCGATCGCCTTAATTTCTTGGCGAACTGCAATCAAAGCATCACAGAATCGATCGAGTTCCGCTAACGATTCGCTTTCAGTGGGCTCTACCATCACTGTCCCGGCGACTGGCCAAGATACAGTAGGTGGGTGGAATCCATAGTCAATCAAGCGCTTAGCAATATCATCTACATCGATATCAGCGGTTTTTTTGAACTCTCGCAAGTCTAAAATACACTCGTGAGCAACTAAGCCCCGATTGCCGGTATAAAGGACTTGATAGTGACCTTCTAAGCGTTTAGCGATGTAGTTAGCATTCAAAATTGCCACCTGGGTCGCCAACTTTAGACCATGACCACCCATCATTTCGATGTACATCCAAGAGATTGGCAGAATGCTGCTGCTGCCCCAAGGAGCCGCCGAGACCGCACCGATCGCTTTTTCTCCACCGACTTTTACCAATGGATGTCCGGGTAAATAAGGCACTAAATGAGCCGCTACCCCGATCGGACCAACACCGGGACCACCGCCACCGTGAGGAATGCAGAAAGTTTTGTGTAAGTTCAGGTGACAAACATCGGCACCGAAATCACCGGGGCGACAAAGACCCACTTGGGCATTCATATTTGCGCCATCCATATAGACTTGGCCACCGTGGTCATGAATGATTTGGCAGATCTCCCGGATCGAGGCTTCAAAAACTCCATGGGTGGAAGGATACGTCACCATCAAGGCCGCTAAGTTAGCTTGGTGTTCGATCGATTTAGCTTTTAAGTCGGCTACATCAATATTTCCTTGATCATCACATTTCACTGGCACCACCTGCATCCCGGCCATCACGGCGCTGGCTGGATTGGTACCGTGGGCAGATTGAGGAATTAAGCAGATATTGCGGTGACTGTCGTTACGCTGCTGGTGATATTCCCGAATTACTAATAGCCCTGCATATTCCCCCTGGGAACCAGCATTGGGTTGTAGCGAGATCCCGGCAAAGCCGGTGATTTCTGATAACCACTGCTCCAATTCATTGCAGAGAGTGGCGTATCCTTGGGTTTGACTGACCGGAGCGAAGGGATGAATTTGCCCAAATTCTGGCCAAGTAACCGGCACCATTTCGGCAGTGGCATTCAGCTTCATGGTACAAGAACCTAAAGGAATCATCGCTTGTGCCAACGATAAATCTTTGGATTGCAGACGACTGATATAGCGCAGTAGTTCAGTTTCGGAATGATAACTATTAAATACTGGATGAGTTAAATAGTCATTGGCTCTCACCAAATCTTGATGAGGATTAGGGTTTAATGTTAACGATTCCGCAATTTCGCTAAAAGTGAAATCTACTTTGTTTGCCAATAATGCCCAGATATCAATCACATCTTGCTTCGCACTGGTTTCATCTAGAGATATGCCGATGGTTTTTGCATCGATCAATCTCAAATTAATCTCGTGTGCCACAGCATTATTGATCACTTGCTCAGCATCGGGAACAGAGATTGTAATGGTATCAAAGAAATTTTGTTGAGCGACCGGTAAGCCCAGCTTTTGGCAACCCGCTACCAAGATCTGGGTAAGACTATGCACCCGGGTAGCGATCGCCTTCAAACCTGTAGGGCCATGATATACCCCATACATGCCAGCCATTATGGCCAGCAACACCTGTGCTGTACAAATATTACTAGTAGCTTTATCGCGGCGAATATGTTGTTCCCGGGTCTGCAAGGAAAGTCTCATGGCCATGTTACCCCGCTTGTCTTTAGAGACTCCCACTAACCGACCGGGTAATTGGCGTTTGTAATCTTCTTTCGTAGCAAAGTAAGCCGCATGAGGACCACCGTAGCCCAATGGCACACCCAACCGCTGGCTGCTGCCCACCACAATATCGGCACCCAAAGAGCCGGGTGAAGCCAATAGAGTCAAGCTCAACAGATCCGCTGCCATGGTGACGATCGCGCCAGCCTCATGAGCTGCTTTGATGGTCGATCGATAATCGTGTACCGCCCCATCCCCGGCTGGATATTGCAGCAAGATACCAAAGTAGCCCTGGCTAAAATCGATATTTTGCCAGTCACCCACCACAATTTCGATGCCTAAAGGCTGGGCGCGGGTTTGCAAGACATCAATAGTTTGAGGGAAGCATTCAGCCGACACCCAATAGCGCTGCAAGCCTTTCTTGGTCTGCACTCCATAACTCATGGTCATTGCTTCGGCGGCGGCGGTGCCTTCATCTAACAGCGAAGCATTGGCGATCGACATTCCAGTCAAATCCATCACCATGGTCTGGAAATTCAGCAAAGCTTCTAAGCGACCTTGGGAAATTTCTGGCTGGTAAGGAGTGTATTGGGTGTACCAGCCGGGATTTTCTAGAATATTCCGCTGAATTACCGCTGGCGTAATGCAGTTATAGTACCCTAGGCCAATAAAGGAACGAAAGACTTGGTTTTGGCTGGCGATCAATTTTAATCTGGCTAATGCCTGTTGTTCGGTGGTGCCGATCGGAATCGCCAAAGGCTGCTGGAGTTGAATATCGGTGGGTACTGCACAAGCAGTCAACTCATCCAAACTGGCAAATCCTAACACAGCCAACATTTTCCTTACATCCACAGCCTGGGGGCCAATGTGTCTGGCGATAAACTCGGTTGTGGTCTGCCAAGGCTGAAGAGAGTCGGTGGGGCTAGCTTGCTGTGTCGGAATGGAGCGCAGAGGAGATTGAGTCATAGATTAAAAATAAAATTAAAGATATTCTTCATAAATAATAAGGGTAAACCAGTTGCAAAAGGTGACATCCTTAGTACTTTTTTTGAGGATCGCCCAAACTTCCGCCATTTAATAAGGTAAGGTTGTAACATCGGGTGCCCTTACTTCACGGGTGAAGTTATGTCTAATCAAAGCGTCTTACTCGATTTACCACCGCTGATGGCAGCAGTTGACCAAATGCCATTGCAACTTCAAAGTGGGGAGAGTTTGCTGACGGCCATTAGACAAATCGATCTGTCACCCCACGGAAAATATGCGCTGATCATGGCCGGTGGAGTTTTCCAAGGAATTTTTACTGATCGAGATGTGGTGCGGGCGGTCGCCATTGGGCAAAATTTGCACGAAACAATCCTAGCTGATGTGCTGCCGCTCCAACCGATCACTCTGACCATGGATGATGACCAAACCATCCTGAGTGCTTTAGCCGTTTTGTATCGGCACCAACTTGTTTATTTACCAGTATTAAATCAAGCCGGTGAGGTTCTGGGAGTGGTGACTCAAACCACTTTGTTACAGACTTTAAATCGCATCGAAGAGCGTACTGCTGCCATAGCATTATCTAACGCGCAGTTAGAACAAGAAATTGCCGAACGTCGTAGAGTTGAAGCCTCATTACATGAAGTCACCGATCGCTATCGATCGATCATGGCTGCCTTAGATACCGGCATTGTTTTTCAGAATGCTGATGGAGACATTTTGGCCTGCAATCCTATTGCAGCCAGTATTTTAGGTATGACAGTAGAAGAAGTTTTAGATACTTCTTCTTATAGTCGGCATTGGCGATCCATCCACGAAAATGGCAAGCCTTTTCCAAATGCAGAACATCCTTCTATGCTGTCTTTTCGCACTGGTCTACCCTATCGAGATGTGGTGATGGGGCTACTGCAACCAGATGAATCGGTAGTCTGGATTTCGATTAATTCTCGACCACTTTGTCGAGAAGATGAAGCTAAGCCATACGCTGTAGTGGCCTCATTTACCGACATCACTGAGAAAAAACAACGTGAGCAACAAATGCTGCGTACCCAGCGTTTAGAGATTTTGGGCACCCTGGCCAGTGGGATTGCCCATGATATGAATAATATCTTCACGCCAATTTTGGCGGCATCTCAGTTGTTGCCATTGGCTATTCCCAACCTGGATCGACGGAGTCGCCGGTTAGTTGAAATGCTGGAAGAAAGTGCTCACCGAGGCAGTGACTTGGTGCAACAGATTTTATCTTTTGCTCAAGGCACTACGGGTCAACATCGATCGGTGGAAATTATTCCGTTGCTCACCGCAGTATTAAATATTGCCCGCCAAACTTTTCCAGGTTCGATCGAAGTAATCGAAGATTTTATTGATCAACCACTACGCTCGGTGATGGCCGACCATACCCAAGTACATCAGGTGTTGATGAATTTGTTGGTCAATGCTCGGGATGCGATGCCCAAAGGCGGTGAACTCCGAATTTCAGCCCAAAATCTAGATTTAGATGCCAATGCCAGCCAAGTTCACCCCGATGCCCACAATGGCTCTTATGTCTCGGTAACTATTAGTGATAGTGGCACTGGCATTTCACCAGAAAATCTGGCGAAAATCTTTGATCCATTTTTTACTACCAAGGGAGTCGATCGGGGAACTGGTTTAGGGCTATCTACGGCTGTTGGTATTCTAAAAAATCACGGTGGCTTTTTATTGGTCAACAGTGAAATTGGTAAAGGTACTGAGTTTCAGGTCTGTTTACCCTGCGAGGTCGAGATGGAGCCTGAAAACTAGTATTACAAAGGAATTCATGGCGTTAACCTCATCTCCCATGAGACTTCGCTTTATCTTCCTTGTCTCTTAATAAGTGACTACTTTCATATTCAGCTTCTGTGCTGTTCTTAAAATCTGTCCGGCTAAAATCGCCGCTCCAAAGCCATTGTCGATATTCACTACGCCTACCCCAGCCGCACAAGAATTAATCATAGTTAGTAGTGGTGCCAACCCCTGAAAATGTGCTCCATAGCCTACACTAGTCGGCACTGCAATTACTGGGCAATCAGCTAACCCGGCAACTACACTGGGTAACGCTCCTTCCATCCCGGCAACTACAATTAGCACATCCGCCCGATCGATCACCACTCGATTATTGAGCAATCTTTGAATCCCGGCCACCCCAACATCCCAGAGCTTTTCTACTTTAAAACCACAGAGCTGCGCCGTACAAGCGGCTTCTGCGGCCACTGGTAAATCCGCAGTACCAGCAGTGAGAATCGCAATCGTCCCTGGAGCCGTAATTGGAATCTCGGGTGGCTGTAGGGCGCTAATGCGGGCTTCGGGATAATATTGCAAATCAGGAATATGTAAACATAATTCAGCTTGAACTTCTGGCACAATTCTGGTAGCCATCACCACCGGATGCTCATCGCGCATGTGCTGCATGATTTTGACAATCTGAGTCACAGTCTTGCCCTGACCAAAAATTACTTCCGGGAAACCAGTGCGGGCTTGCCGAGTGCGATCGATCTTGGCAAAATCGCCGATCTGACTATAGCCTTGGAGTTTAACCTGTGCGATATCTGGAGATATTTGGCCATTGGCGACGGCCTGCAAAATTTCGGCGAGTGATTCATCCATATTTAGTCTTTTAATAAAACAAAAACACTACCTTGGTTGCCCCGACTAATCCGCATGGTTTCATCCAAATAGGTGGTGTCGAGCCAGCTATCGGTGTTGGTGCTGTTGATCGGGAAGTCGATCGCCGGGAGACCTTTGCCGCTGTTGAGTCGATCGATCCAAGTAGTGGGCGATCGGTAATCTAACATTTTTTGCAACCCGGCAATCGATCGGACAAAGTTTACTTGCACTCGTTGGGCGTTGACCGGGGTAAACTTGGCGACTACGCTCACCAGACTGCTGAGATAGGGCAAGCTGTTGACCTCGGCAATATTGTAGACGCTGCCGGTATCGGTGCGGATGCTTTGGTAGATGTTGCCAAGCTGAGAGAGAGGAATGCGTCCTAGATTTAAGAGGCTGCTGCTGGTGGTATAGATTAAGCGCCAGTCACCGTTGAGTAGCTCTGAACATTCTACGGGGTTGGGGGTTGGGTTGAAGGCTTCGGTGCGGGTAATGAGGGTCTCGATCGACTGTTTTTCACTGTCACTGGCGGTCAGTCCCCGGTTTTTGGTGGCCAGGATGCCTAGCAGGTCTGTTTTGGCGGTCATGTTTGGTGGGTGGGGTCAATATTGGCTAGGACAACTCTCCGATCATAGACCAAATCGATGGGATACAATGTTCTGCAATAATCTATCAAAATCGCCACCATGATCGTAACTACAGGGAATGAAATCGCTGGCAAGTCTATTAAGTCTTATTTAGGGGTAGTACGGGGGATTGTGGTGCGCTC
>JANOXZ010000245.1:0-2789 GCA_031418695.1 Synechococcales cyanobacterium VAR_35_metabat_10 | reverse complement strand
TTGTTTGAGTTGGGAGCATGGCAGCAGTTTGAGTTTATTGCTTACCGTCAACTGTTTCGGTTACGGGGAGAGCAGGCTTTAGATTCGCGGATTGTAACTATCTCGATCGATGATACGAGTGTCGATCATCTGGGACCTATTCCCTGGCCACACCAGCAATATGTAGATCTATTGAAAAAGCTGCAACCAGCTAAACCAGCAGTTGTAGCTATCACTTTCCCGATTAGTGACAAAAGTGATGTAGATACTGCCTTGACCGAAGAAATGAAAAAATTAACGGTAGTATTAGCCGATGATTGGCAGACCAGAGATCTACCAATGTTATCTAACGCTAAGCTGCGGCAGGCAGCGACGCAAGTGGGACATGTGCGCCGTTTCGAAGACAGTGATGCTCTAGTGCGATCGGTGCAGCTTTTTCAGCAAAACGATGTAGCTTTTGGTTTGGCAGTAGTCCGAGCCAGTAAACTGACTCCACCTGGTCCCGATTACCCCCAAGATTTATGGGTGAACTGGCGACAGGCTGCGCCGAGAATTCCTAACTATTCTTTTGCTCAAGTTGTTGATCCTAACTTTGATGCCTCTAAATTAAGTGGCAAAATTTTAATTGTAGGGATTACAGCTCAGGGGATTGATCGGATGGGGACACCATTTGATCGTTATAGTAGCGCCAATGGCATTCATCTCCAGGCCACCATTGTTGATAATTTGTTGCGTCATCGCGGGTTGCAAACTTTACCCAAGTGGTTATTGCTATTGTCGTTGGTCGTAATTAGTCATACTTTAAGCTGGCGATTGAGTTACTACGGCCAGGGTCGTCGTTTGTTAGTAGTGATCTTGGCGGCGGGTGGTTGGATACTGTTGGCGGTGAGTGGTTTGTATTTAAATTTATTGCTGTGGGTGGCCACTCCCTTGATTTTGATTGGTATGACGGGGGTGGGAGTGGCTTTTAGTGAAAAAATGTATATTGATGCTTCGATCGAGCGGCAGATTCTCCAGCTTTGGCGTGCCCACCAAGTAGATTTAATTTCGCAGCAAAACTCACCGGCAATTTCACCCGATTTACCCTCTTTTAGCAAGGTAGCCAAGTTGGCTTCCTTGGCTGAGAATTTTGGTCGTGCCCAGTCTGCTCGTGCAGCAATTACTCATAGTTTATCCCTAGGACTGTTGGCGGTAGAGCTAGATGGTCAAATTTTGTTCTGTAACTCGGTTGCTGCCCGAGTTGTTCAGACAAGTGTAGGGGAAAATATTGATCGGTGTTTGGTGCCTCAATGGCTCAGCCGTATCGAATGGGATACCAATGTGCAGCAGCTTCAAAGTGGTAACTATGTAGCAATCAAAGAAGTTCAACAAGGTGAGCAGTTTTTTAGCCTGCGCATGGAGCCGTTGCTCGATTGGCGAGTGCTGCAAAGTGGTTTTGGCACCGAAGCTCAGGAGCCAACCGAAGAGACTCCAATTTCTGGAGTGTTATTGGTAGTTGAAGATGTGACTTCTAGTAAACACATGCAGTCGCTGATTTTAGACCTCGAAATTCAGCGTCGCCAAGAATTAACCAAGCAAAATATCGCTCTCGATAAAGCCCGTCAGTTAGCAGAAGCCGCTGCCAGTATTAAAAGTGCCTTTTTGGCTAATATGAGCCACGAAATTCGCACACCGATGAATGCGGTGGTGGGGTTAACTAATTTATTGTTAGATACACCGTTAAATAGCGATCAAGAAGATTTTGTGTCTACGATTAAAGTCAGTGCCGATCACCTGCTGAAGATTATTAATGAGATCTTAGATTTTTCTAAGCTAGAATCTGGCGAAATGCAGTTGGAATCGATCGAGTTTGATCTCAACGAACTGATCGAACAAGTGGTAGAAATTTTAGCTAATCGTGCTCACAGTAAAGATTTGAATCTGAGCTACTGGATTGAAACCCATGCCCCGCGCTTGGTTAAGGGCGACCCAACTCGGTTGCAGCAGGTATTAACTAACCTAATTGGTAATGCCATTAAGTTTACTGATCAAGGCGGGGTGACAGTGGATGTGCGACCACTATTTTGTGATAACACTAACACCACCATTAAAATTACGGTGACAGATACTGGTATTGGCATTTCACCCGAAAATCAGCAAAAGCTATTTCAGTCTTTTTCCCAGGCGGATGCTTCTACCACCCGTCAGTATGGAGGCACTGGTTTGGGATTGGCAATCTGTCAGCGGTTGATAGATTTAATGGGGGGTAAAATTGGGGTTGATAGTTTGCCGGGGCAAGGCTCAGCATTTTGGGTGGAAGTAGATCTGTTGACTTTATCAGTGCCAGTGAGCATGTCGATTCCTGCCATGCGAGGAGTGTCACTATCAATTTTTGATGATTGGCCACATCGGTTAGAGGCGCTCTCTAAGGTCGTGGAAGAATGGGGGATGCGGGTGATCGATGATAGCGAAAGACCGCAGTTGGCTTTGGTGGACTGGAGTATGGGCACCAATCAAGAAATTGTAGATTTACTAGTACAGCGGAAGGTGCCTACAATTGTCATGACTACCTTTGATCGCTATGAGTCGGCTCATGCCAAGTTGGGTGAGAAAGTTAGCTATATTTTTAAGCCGATCAAGTCTGCGCGCTTAGCGACTCTTTGCCAGGAAATGGTGTTGCCGGTTGATAGACATGCGGTAAAAAAAACTAATACTGCTGCCGTCACTTCCACGCCCTACCCAGTATCAATCAAGGAAAATCGTCAAATTTTATTAGCGGAAGATAATTTGATTAACCAAAAGGTAGCACTGCGTCAGTTGGCAAAGCTGGG
>JANOXZ010000244.1:0-2840 GCA_031418695.1 Synechococcales cyanobacterium VAR_35_metabat_10 | reverse complement strand
GCAAAATAAAATACAGTTTTAAAAATAATAATTCTAGGTCAAGCCACAATGAGTTTTACAAAATGTCAAACTGTAAAAAATGCTCGCAAAAAAAGCAAATTGTCCAACCGCAAAAGCAATACAAAATAAAATGCAGTTTTGGAAATAATAATTCTAGGTCAAGCCGCAATGAGTTTTACAAAATGTCAAACTGTAAAAAATGCTCGCAAAAAAAGAAAATTGTCCAACCGCAAAAGCAATACAAAATAAAATGCAGTTTTGAAAATAATAATTCTAGGTCAAGCCGCAAGGAGTTTTACAAAATGTCAAACTGTAGAAGTACTTGCAATAAAAATAAATTGTCCAACTGTAAAAACGATGCAAAATAAAATACAGTTTTGAAAATAATAAATCTAGGTCAAGCCGTAATGAGTTTTACAAAATGTCTAACTGTAAAAAATGCTCGCAAAAAAAGAAAATTGTCCTACCGCAAAAGCAATACAAAATAAAATGCAGTTTCAAAAAATTATAATTCTAGGTCAAGCCGCAATGATTTTTATAAATTGTCAAACCGAAATTGCAAATAAAATTTCAAACTTTCCATTTTTGCAAATCGTATGGCGCATAACGAATAGGGCTTTGCGATGTTGGGGGATTTGAAAAACGTCCGCCCGGAACCAAAGCCAAATTGAAATACTGAAGATTAAGATAACAACAAAAAGCCAAATTGAAACTCTTCTGCCCGAACCAATGCCACACAGCATTACAAATGCTCATTGTTATTCCGTCCGCCCCAATATTGCAAAACCCCTTGTTAGCGGTTCGTTGTTCTTCTCGTCAGACATTAGATGTCATTTTAAATATTATTAAGTTGTTGCTTTCAATGCTATGTTTTTTAAAATTGAATTTCTCTAAAAGGTTTGTTGAAGCTTGGTTTTCGGAATGCGTATATGCTTCTATAAAATGTAGTCCGATAAGTTGAATTCCAAAGTCAATTACTTTTGAAGTGGCTTCCTGCATTATACCTTTTCCTTGAAAGTTGGGTATTAACTCATATCCAATTTCTGCCTTTAAATTGTCATCTGAAAAGTCAAATAAACAGATTGTACCAATTAGTTTATCTGTATCGCTCAATGTAATTGCCCAATAAATTGAATTGTTCTTTTGAATATTTTCATTAATTGCCTGAATAAAAGTCTTTGCATCATCAATTGATTTACTTGGCTTCCTGTCAAGAAATTTATTTACGTTGTCATCCGAACGTAAAGCAAATATTTCATTGTCATCACTGTTTACAAGTTGTCTCAATGTCAGCCGTTCTGTTTTTAAAACTGGAAACGGTGCAAAATTTCTATCTCCCATTTAAAATGATTAAAAAGTTATTAAGTTTTTTACTACAACCGATGTTAGCGGTTCGCTGTTTTTCTCGGCAACTAAATTGCATAAAGAAAGTTGCAAAACTTCTTGTAATTTTTTAGTCGTTTTTTAGTTCATAATAAAGTAGTGCAATTCCGTTGTCAAATTGTTGAGCAAGTTTAAGGGTCATATTTTGCTTTGTCTCTCTGCCTTTAAAAATTGTCATACCATTTCCAATGGCAGATGGATTTATAAACAAATGAAATTCGTCAATAAGACCTGTTTTAATTAGTGAAGTAACAAAAGTACCACCACCATAAACAATAATGTCTTTACCTGTTTGATTTTTAAGTTTGTTAACCTCTTCAACAAGGTCTCCTTTTGCTAAAATAGTGTTGTCCCAAATTGATTTGTCAAGCGTTTTGGTAAAAACAATTTTTGGTGTTTTTGTGTATTTAACACCGCCTTCAAAATCTGGGTCACTTGGGTTTTTAGCAACACTTTCCCAATGTGGAATAAAACCTTCTGCAAGTTTTCTGCCTAAAAGGATTGTGTCAACTGGTTCGGTAATTTGTTTTACATAATTAGTCACATCTTCAGTCCAAGGAAATTGCATCCAATCCATTTCTCCATTTGTCCCTGCAATAAAACCGTCAATAGTTGTTTGCACTTGTAATTTTAATTTTCTCATTTAATTTGTTTTTAAGTACGGTCAAATTACCGTTCCGTAAAGATTACGCCTTAAATTTTAAGAACTGTTACACAATTTGATAAAATAGTTGCATCGTTCACACATTGAGGTCGTGAAGTGTCGCTCTACAATGACCGCTAACGATAGCGCTTTGCGAAGTTTGGGAATTAGCATTCCTGTCGCTCGGAACTAAAGTTGATTGAAAAACAAAAGTAAAAAATTATGAACAAAAGCCCACCATAGATTTTCAGCCCGAACCGCAGCTTGGATATGCACCAATGTTCATTGTACGTTCCTTCTGCCCAAATTTTGCAAAACGCAATGTTGGTGGCAGGTGTGGGATATTACTTCACAAATAAAAATAAAAAACGTGTCAAATAAAAAGCAAGTAAAACTAAAGGATTTAAAAAAGCATTTAGATAAAATGTCAAAAGAAGAATTAAATCAGCCAATATTATTTAATTCAGAACAATATCATATGTCGGGTTTAATAATCGGATTTGGCAAAGCTAGAGCCACATTGTATAATACTTACGAAGATGACCCATCCGATTTGTACACTAAAAAACAATTAAAAGATAATGGTTACGATAAAGAAGAAATTGAAAAAATGGATATAGATATTAATCGTGGCGATTTTGTTATGAAATTTTAGAATGGTAGCACTTGCCACCAACGATAGCGCTTTGCGAAGTTTGGGAATTAGAATTCCTGTCGCTCGGAAATAAGGTTGAGTAAAGAACAAATGTAAAAAAGTATGAACAAAAGCCCACCAAAGATTTTCAGCCCGAACCGCAGCTTGGATATGCATTGC
>JANOXZ010000243.1:0-6789 GCA_031418695.1 Synechococcales cyanobacterium VAR_35_metabat_10 | reverse complement strand
CAACCCGGATCTTATACAGCTAGCTTGTTTGAGGGCGGTGATAACAAAATCTTGAAAAAGATTGGCGAAGAAGCCGCCGAAGTAGTGATGGCCTGCAAAGATGATCAGCCTGCTGAAATTGCGGGGGAGGTCGCCGACCTTTTCTATCATGCTCTGGTAGCCTTGGCTCATCACCGAGTAGACTTACGAGCGGTATATGCCAAGCTCGACGAGCGTCGCCGCTAGATTCGATGATATTAATTGAAGATTTGGGCAAGCTAAGAAAAATAGCATTACACCAGTCATCATGTCTCATTGGTCGATCGCCGAACAAACTGAAACTCGTTTAGTTGCCCACAGCATCCCCCGCAGGGCAGTAAATTCCTGGACAATCAAAATTTTGCAGGCCGCAGTAATCATTTCGGCCTTCTGTCCCGGCATTGCCTCATTGGTTTCTGGCTCTAACCTATTGCCCGCTACCGCAGTTTGCAATGCTAGCAAAGCGAATGTGGGAGTGATGGATTGCCGAGTTAGTCGCAATTTTTGGGGTCGGGTGATTCGGAAAGAAAATGTTTATTTGCCAGAGGTTCCGGCTCAGCAGTTGAACCTACAAGCTGATGGTGATACCACCATGTTTTATTTTGGTCTGTATTGGTTAGCGGGTGTTAGTGGGACGATCGGAGCAATTCAGCTTTTAAAAACTCGTAAAACTAGCTGGATTTTTGATCAAGCTGCTGACATCATCCAAAAGCAGCCCCTAGCGGTAATTCCCAAAAAAGCTCAGAATTTTGATCGATCCACCATCACCAGCCTGCGCTTAGAAATCCCTGATCTGACTCTAAATTTGTTTCCAGCCTTGCTCTCACTAGGTTTTAACTTCAAATCAACAGAATCTACAGATAAAGCTGCTTGGTATAAGCTGCCAGTCTCCACCGAAATTTATGCTGCTGGGCACCAAGAGCTACCAGAAATGCTGCAATTTGTAGTGCAGCCGATCGCCACAGTGTTGGATTTACCTTGGCAATTGGTTTTTGAGCACGGGGTTGAACAAGAATCTTTTATTTTTGATTTTGTCGATTGCACCATCACTCAGCAATTTCAAGAGGAGCAGGTTTTACGTTTAAGTTTTGACGAAATCAGTGGCTTTGAAGCAGAAGAACCAGATCCATTTGTCAATAGCTTAATTCAAACCGAATCACCATCAGTACGTCGATTGAACCTGTTGGTAGGCGAGGGAATACGGATCTCAATTCATCAATATGCAGGATTTACCGATGTAGCCTCTGCTGAAATTTGGTTTCATCACATCCAGGCTGCTTTACAGCCATATTTCCCAGAAGCTGCTTTTACTAACAAGGTGCCCAGCTCTGTCACAGTCGAAACTGAATCGATCGAAGCTATTAAGGATGATGCTGAGTTGATTGAAGTTGCTATTGGTAATCATTAGGAGTTCAAATCATTCTTTTCACTCTTTTGAATCAACCTATCATGGGGATTGGGGGGGGGATTTGGTACGATGGGAGCTTAGTAGTTCACCGTCACCATCATGAGCCAGACCACCATCAAAGCCCGCGATCTGCGTGTCAGCCCCATTGCTGTTGATACTAATGTTTGGCGATCGAGAACTTGGGAGCGACTCAAGTTTGAAATCGAGTATGCCTTGGAACGCGGTACTACAGCTAATTCTTACTTAATTAAGGCCGAGAAAACAGCCCTGATCGACCCACCGGGGGAGTCGTTTACTGAGATCTTTCTGGGCGATCGAATTGCTGAGCTACAAGCAGTAGATTTTATTATTCTGGGGCATCTAAACCCCAACCGGGCAGTGACTGTCCAAAAATTGCTGGAATTGTTACCTCAAGTGCAAATAGTTTGCTCTAACCCAGGGGCGATCGCCCTGCGGAGCATTCTAGAAAAACCCGATCTGAATATTCGAGTCATTAAAAGTGATGAGACGATAGATCTGGGACAGGGTCATGTTTTAGAGTTTGTGTTGGCTCCCACACCCCGCTGGCCCGATCGATTGTTGACCTATGATCCAGCCACTAAAATACTGTTTAGCGACAAACTATTTGGCTGTCATGTAGCCAGCGATCAGGTTTTAGATGAAGGCTGGGAAAGCTTGCTGGAAGATCGGCGTTATTATTTTGACTGTTTAATGGCTCCGGTGGCCAAGCAAATCTTGGCAACTCTAGATAAAATTGCAGACTTGGATATTGACACCTACGCAACTGGCCATGGTCAGTTGGTGAAATATGGCTTGAAAGAATTAACCAATCTATATCGGCAATGGAGCCAGCAACAGAGTCAGCGAGAACTTTCGGTGGCATTAATTTATGCTTCGGCCTATGGCAACACCGCTACCGTGGCACAGGCGATCGCGGCTGGTATTACCAAAGCGGGAGTAGCCGTAAACTCAATCAACTGTGAATTTGTGCAGCCTACTGAGTTACGTCAAGCAGTGGCGGACTGTCAAGGTTTTATTATGGGTTCGCCCACCTTGGGTGGTCATGCCCCCACGCCGGTACAAACAGCCTTGGGAGTAGTTTTGGCCACTGCTGAGAAAAATAAGCTGGCTGGAGTCTTTGGTTCCTTTGGCTGGAGCGGTGAGGCGATCGACCTGTTAGAAACCAAGCTAAAAGATGCTGGTTATAAATTTGGCTTCGAGCCAATCAGGGTGAAGTTTAAACCCACCGCACAGATTTTGAAAGAATGCGAAGAAGTGGGCACAGACTTTGCTCAGGCATTAAAGAAAACCAAAAAAGCGACGGCTCCCAAAGCACAGTTCACCCAGTCTCAGGACGATCGGGTGGCGCAGGCAGTTGGAAGAGTCGTTGGTTCACTGTCGATCGTGACAGCCCAACAAAATGAGGTAGCTAGTGCGATGTTGGCTTCTTGGGTATCTCAAGCCACATTTAGTCCCCCTGGTTTGACCGTAGCTGTAGCCAAAGAACGGGCGATCGAGTCTTTGATGCACAATGGTGGCAAATTTGTGTTGAATGTGTTGGAACAGGGCAAACACATTAGTGTAATGAAGCATTTCCTTAAACCCTTTACCCCCGGTGAGGATCGGTTTGTAGGAATCGAAACTATCCCGGCAGAAAATGGCTGCCAAATTTTGAATGATAGCCTCGCCTACTTAGAATGCACCGTAGAAAGCCGGATGGAATGTGGTGATCATTGGTTGCTATATGCTACGGTCGATCGAGGCCGCGTCCAAAACAACACCGGCGTTACTGCAATCCACCACCGCAAATCTGGCACTCACTACTAACTCGGAATGTCCGCAATTCTTTTACCAATTTGGTTTCGCATCGCCCTTGTTCCAATCTACGTAGGTTCGATCGTCCTTCTTGCTGAACTTGGCCACCGCTGGCAATGGTTCTCGGCAGAACAATCTCGCAAAATCGTCCATATTGGCACTGGTAACGTTATTGCTTTAGCTTGGTTACTGCAACTCCCTGCTTGGGTGGGCATCACCTCGGCTGTATTAGCAGGAATAATTACGCTGATTTCCTATTGGCTGCCGATTTTACCTGGGGTTAACAGTGTTGGCCGCAAAAGCTATGGCACCTTTTTTTACGCAGTAAGTATGGGGTTACTGATAGCTATATTCTGGCCATTGAAACATCCTGAATATGCGGCGATCGGAATTTTGGTGATGGCTTGGGGTGACGGTTTAGCCGCGATCGTTGGTCAAAAATGGGGAAGGAATCCCTACCAGATATTAGGGAATTCCAAAAGCTTAGAAGGCACTGCTACTTTGTTATTGGTTAGTTACATTGTCACTACAGTTGTTTTGTATATTACCCACGGTAATCTGCTATATGTCTGGTTAGTGGGTATGCCAGTAGCGATTGTGGCAGTCATTCTAGAATCGATCTCACAGTTTGGCATCGATAACATCACTCTTCCATTAGGAGCAGCCATGTTGGCTTTTTGGTTAGCTGAGATATTGCCAGGAAATTAGATCTTGACAATCTTTTGGTACTTATGGACTATTCTCCAAAATCCTGCTAACATCAAAGGAGCTCAGTTGTAGGGTGGGCACTGCCCACGATATCGATTTCAAAGAAATCAATGAGTCTGGGATCCGTTGATTTTATCTGAAACATTGATGGTGGGCAGTGCCCACCCTACATATCGTTAATGGGGGCAAGGCTTTAGATGAAAATTCTGCACGTATCTGATATTCACATGGGTAGTGGCTTTGCCCATGGTCGGATCAATCCGTTGACTGGTCTGAACACTAGGTTAGAAGATTTCGGAAAATCTTTGGCGACCTGCATCGATCGAGCCATTTCAGACCTAGTAGACCTAGTAATGTTTGGCGGCGATGCCTTCCCGGATGCCACTCCAGCTCCCTACATTCAAGAAGCCTTTGCCAGTGAATTTCGGCGGTTGGTGGATCACGATATTCCCTTGATTCTACTGGTGGGCAACCATGATCAACATGCTCAGGGGCAGGGTGGAGCTAGTCTTTCCATTTACCGGACGTTGGGAGTACCCGGTGTGATCGTGGCCGATAAGCTCACAACTCATCGGATTGAGACTAACAATGGTTGTTTGCAGATTTTGAGTATCCCTTGGATTAATCGATCGGCTCTGCTCACCCGTCCCGAATCAGAAAAGCTCTCGCTGCCAGAAGTTAATGAGCTGTTATTGAGCCGCCTAGAGCCAGTCTTAGAAGCCGAAGTTCGTCGTCTAGACCCCACTCTACCCACGGTCGTTTTAGGGCATTTGATGGCCGACAACGCCAAGTTAGGAGCAGAAAAACTCCTAGCTGTCGGACGCGGTTTCACCATGCCTTTAGGAATGCTGGTCAAAGAAAGCTTTGACTATGTGGCGCTGGGGCATGTGCATCGCCATCAAAACCTCAATCCGGCCAATGATCCGCCAGTGGTGTATCCCGGCAGCATCGATCGAGTAGATTTTAGTGAAGAAAAAGAAGATAAAGGCTATGTAATTATTGATATACAACCGGCGCTAGCTTTAGATGACCGAGCTTTTCAGGTAAATTGGGAATTTTGTCCTTTGCCAGTGCGGCCTTTTATGACGATTAAAGTTGATGCCAGCAAAGAAGAAGATCCCCAGGCCAAGATTGTGAAAGCGATCAAAAAAGCCTCGCTCAAAGATGCTGTGGTGCGCCTAATTTATCAGGTAGAATCGCAGCAAACAGAGTTGATTCAGGCGGTTGAAATACATGAGCTATTGGCAGTAGCTCACAGTTACACAATTCAGGCCGAGTTAGTCAGTCAGCTTATCCAGCCCCGGTTGCCAGAGTTAGGTGAAACTGCCCACAGTCCGATCGATGCATTAACTACTTACTTAGAACATCGCACAGATTTAACGCATCTCAGTGCCGCAATGATGTTAGCAGCCCACGAATTAATGATTGAACAGGCTGAGCTGATAGAATCTACTATTTAGTCATGACCTTGTTACAAAGCTTGCTATCACGGGAATATTGATAATAAGGTATTTTTCACAGTCAATCGTTTATTCCTCTTCTGCCGGAATCTAAACATTGTGTAGTAGTTGATACTTTGAATTAATTCCCAGCAGAGATGCATAACCAATGAAAATTAGATCAACAGTTACCAGTGCCGGGTTATTTTTAGCCACTGTTTCCTTCCTTATAAGCTGTTCTCAATCATCACCCGAAACAAAAGCTCCTACAGATACGGCGGCGGCTGCTGTATCTACTCCCGTAGCTAACCCTGATGGTAAAGTTGTTGTTCGGGTAGGATTTAGTAACTGGCCTGGCTGGATGCCTTGGCAAGTTAGTGATGATGCTAAAATCTTTAAATCTGCCAAAGGAAAATTGTTACCAATTTGGTATGACGAATACCTGAAAGGAATTGGTGCTATGGTTGCAGGACAACTTGATGGTAACTCTCAATCATTAATTGACACAGTGTTATCTGTAGCAGAAGGTTCTGATCAAGTAGTAGTTTTGGTTAATGATAACTCCACTGGTAATGACAAAATTATTGCTAGATCTGGAATCAATAGTATTGCTGACTTAAAAGGCAAAAAAATATCAGTCGAGGAAGGAACTGTAGATCATTATCTGCTATTGATCGCACTAAAAAAAGCCGGACTTAAATCAGAAGATGTCAAAGTTGAATTCATGACCACCCAAAAAGCTGCAGAAGCATTTGTAGCCGGGAAAGTAGATGCTACGGCTGTGTTTGCACCTTTTACTAATACAGCATTAAAAAAAGCAGGTAGTAAAGAATTAACCAGTTCTAAAGATTTCCCTGGAGCAATCGCTGATGTTTTAGCTTTTCGCCGTGAGTTTATAGATAAACATCCAGAATTGGTACAGGCTACCGTTAATAATTGGTTTGATACCCTCAAGTATATTAAATCTAATTCGGCTAAAGCTAACGCAATAATGGCTAAAAAAGCGGATACATCAGTTGCTGAATATGTGGAGTTTGATAAAGGGACTAAAATATTTGATATCTCAGAAAACCTGAAAGCTTTTAGACCTGGCAATGATTATACTTCTCTGTCTTTCAACGCTGAAGATCTGAAGAAAACCATAGTTGAGGTAGGTCTAACCAAAAAATCAGCTAATTTAAGCAAGATGTTTGACGATCGGTTTGTTAAAGCATATGCAGAAAGGCATAAGTAGCTCTTAAATAAAAATCCTTGATTCATACTCAACGACTATGCACTGAAAGTGCATAGGTTACGCGAGGGGCTGAAAGCCCCAGTTACTAGTTTGTTACCTGGTTCTCATTCCAGCATAAAGTTTTCCCTATCCTCATTTGAAGGATTCCGGTGATGTTCTAAATACTC
>JANOXZ010000242.1:0-12675 GCA_031418695.1 Synechococcales cyanobacterium VAR_35_metabat_10 | reverse complement strand
TGCCATCAAAGGTGCCAGCCAGAAAATCTAATTGGTGCAGATTCGGTAAGAAAGCGCCACCGGTATCAGCGATCGTCCCCATCCTCATTCCATCGGCACTGCTGATCACCACCAGTTTACCCAGGCCAATATTCAGCACATCTCCAGCAAAGGTGACACCGGGTTCGATCGAAATTTTGTTCTCGATCGCCTGACCATAGCCTTTGATTTTATCAACGGGTTTAAAGTACCAATAGCGCTTTTGCTCCTTTCGATCCAATCCTTTAATGTAGGCAATTTCGTTACTGCGATCGACATTAAAAAAGCCTTGGGTGCCATCGTTGAACTTAATCAAAATAGTGCCTTCCATCAGGGCTTCTTCCAAACCATCGCGAGTTAAATAGGCGATCGGCTCTACTTTATCGGCAAAAGCATCCTTGCCAGCCTTTTCATAAATACCCGCCAACACCTCTTGCTTAGTATATTTAGCGGCCTTGGCTCGGGGGTCTTTGAGACTATAGATGGCTGTGTCGAACTTATCGGTTTTAGTGCGAGAGCCGGTATGGGTAAAGACTGCGTATTTGGTAATGCGGATTTTGGATTGATCTGGTTGCTTAGGATCAGCCGCATTCCATTGGATGGTGCGAAAGTTTTGGCGAATAAAATTGGGGTCTTGGAGACGGCTGGGGCGTTTGGCTTGCAGATCTTCTCGGAGCGTGGCGATCGCAAAGTCTAGAGTTTTTACCGTGTCCATCGGACTCACCCCTTGAGTGCCCAAAATGCCACCCAGAGATAACTTGGGGTCTTGGGACTGGGCAAAATAGGCACGGGTGTTGGTGAGCACCGTCAGCATTTTATTGGGTTCAAAGTTAATTTTTCCAGCGGGGAGACTACCTGCTGTTAGAATTTTGCGGCTGTCTACTACATATTGGGGTTTGGTTTGTTCGTCCAATACCTGATAGCTACCTTTGGTGACAGGCCCGGTTGAAGGTGATCCAGGGATTCCGGGTGGAATGGGTGCACCAGACTGGCCAGTGATAGGATTGATGGTACCGGGAACATTGTTAGAAGGAGTAAAAAATACTGTAGGTACTGGTGAGATCGAGATACTGGGACTAGGGACAGTTTGGCTAATAGGAAAATCACTGGGAAGACTGATTGGTGATGATGGAGTAGGTCTACTAGCAACAGGCTTGGGTGGTGCAGCATTTTGGCAGGCTGCCAAAAGACTCACGAGGCTGAAAAATATGCCAGATCTGAAGACGTGCGACATTGAGAAATAATCCAGAATTGATTTATTATTTACGATTCAACTATTCGATCTTCCCGACGCAGCAATAATGGCAGTCTCGGTCAACTATCAAATTCATCTTGGGCTAGGCTGGCAGTTGAATAAAGCACTAGTAGTATTATAATTGAAAAATGCAAAATCTCACGATTACCCGACCAGATGACTGGCATCTCCATCTACGCGATGGCGCGGCCTTGAAAGCGGTTCTGCCACACACAGCACGTCAGTTTGCCCGCGCGATTATCATGCCGAATTTAAAGCCTCCAGTACGCTTGGTCGCTGATGCAGCAGCCTACCGCGATCGGATCCTTGCGGCACTTCCAGAGGGTCAACAATTCGAACCACTGATGACCCTCTACCTCACCGATAACACCAGCCCCAAAGAAATCATCGCAGCGAAGGCATCTCAGTTTGTCAAAGCGGTCAAGTACTATCCAGCCGGGGCAACGACCAATTCAGACCTTGGTGTGACGGACATTCGTAAGTGCGATCGCGTCTTTGAAGCGATGCAGCAGGTAGACCTGCCTCTACTCCTGCATGGTGAAGTGACCGATCACAGTGTTGATATGTTCGATCGAGAGCAGGTGTTTATTGATCGACATTTGATCCCTCTCAAGCAACGATTTCCCCACCTGCGCGTAGTCCTTGAACACATTACTACCTCAGATGCGGTGCAGTACCTCCTATCGGCAAACAACATCGCTGCAACCATCACGCCACAGCATTTGTTGTTTAACCGTAATAGCCTATTCCAGGGTGGCATTTCCCCCCATTTTTATTGTCTGCCAATTTTGAAACGAGAGACGCATCGAGCAGCGCTTTTACGAGCAGCAACTTCCGGTAATCCTAAGTTTTTTCTAGGCACTGATAGCGCCCCACATCCTCGGAATAGCAAAGAAAGTTTCTGTGGTTGTGCTGGTTGCTATTCGGCGCTGCATGCAATGGAATTGTATGCAGAAGCGTTTGAGAGTGTCAATTCCCTTAATAAATTGGAAGCTTTTGCCAGCTTCTATGGAGCAGATTTTTATCAACTTCCACGCAATACTGAACACATTACGTTGACCAAAACGACCTGGCGTGTTCCCGATGAAGTTCCATTTACGGAATCGGCACTTGTGCCCTTGCAGGCAGGCCAAGAAATGACTTGGCAAATGGCTTGAACCCCGCAACAGCTCAAAAAACTGCTAACTAAAAAAGAAGTCACGCCACCCTTGGCACAGGCGCAGCTTGCCGTAAACAGTTCTTCTTTATGCTCTAGACCGGGTTCGCGGAAATGCACCTAGGGGGCGATGACCCCCGGCAACAAAGTCAAACCTCTGCCGTCGAGTTCTTTATCAGCGGTCATTTCAATTCGATCGGCCACTTGTTCGATCAGTCGATCGCGCACCAGGACATCTCCTAAGCGCAGTTAGCCATCGGGCATACAGACTTGAGACTGGCGAATAATCAGGGTATTGTCTGCCATAATTGAGTCGATTCTTCGATCGGAACTCTGCGCAGTTAGCGCAATTAACACTATCTATTATCAGATTTTCTGGTCAGCCTCGTTGTATATAATTGAAAACAAGTTCCTAACATCTTGTTATCTTTCACTCTTTTTACTTTCGTTCACAAAGTGTTGCCGTCAGGCAAATCGTCATCATTTGAGTAATTTATGTCTCCAGAAGAATCCCAACAGCCAGAATCTCAAGATGGAGTATCCAGTTCAATTCAGGAAAAACCTGAAAACTTTTGGGTAGAAACCCTCAAGACAATTGGGATCAGTGTGGTTTTGGCACTAGGTATGCGGCAGTTTGTGGCCGAGGCACGCTATATCCCCTCTGGTTCGATGGAGCCAACGCTGTTGGTGGATGATCGGCTGATTATCGACAAAGTGAGCTATCGGTTTAGCAACCCTCAACGGGGTGACATTGTGGTTTTTGACCCCACTGCCACCCTCAAGTCTTTAAATTACAACGAAGCTTTCATCAAAAGGGTCATTGGTTTACCGGGCGAAAAGATCAAAGTCGTGAACGACCAAGTGACTGTTAATGGCAAGCCTCTGCCAGAGAACTACCCCAGTGGCTTGTTTATTGAGCAAATGACCAAAATCTATCAAGAAAAACACGCCAAAGACCCCCGGCAACCCCTTTGGAATCCCGATTACAAAGGCCCTAATGACGAAAAAACAGTACCGGCTGGGGAATATTTGGTGCTAGGTGATCACCGGAGTAGCAGCTTAGATAGTCGAGCATGGGGGTTTGTACCTAAGGCTAATATTGTGGGCAAAGCCACTGTGCGCTTCTGGCCACTAAACCGCATGGGAGCATTAGATCCTAAGCCCTCTTATGCAAAATAGAGCGTGCTTTGCTGCTTTGATTTTTGTCTAAAAACATTCCACCTTTAGTCTTCAATTCTCGGTGATTTTATATGACCCAAGATTCTCCACTACCTAACTCGACAGAAGAAGTTAAACCCCCCAAAAAACAGGAAAACTTTTGGGTAGAAACACTCAAAACCCTGGGTTTGAGTTTAGTCTTAGCTTTGGGTACTCGCCAATTTGTAGCAGATGCTCGGTTTATTCCTTCTGGCTCGATGGAGCCAACCTTACAAGTAGATGATCGAGTGATGGTCGATAAGGTCAGCTACCGATTTAGTTCACCGCAGCGGGGCGATATTGTAGTGTTTGAACCCACTGATGCTCTTAAGGCTCAGGGGCACACAGAGTCTTTCATTAAACGGATTATTGGTCTACCTGGTGACAAGGTGGTGGTGGTAGATGACAAAGTGACCATTAATGGCCAGCCTTTGCCCGAAAACTACCCCAGCACGGTACACGCCACAGAAATGACTCAGCTCTATGCCCAAAAGCACAGCAAAGATCCTGCTGCCCGACTGTGGAGTGCCGAGGATAAAGGCCCTGAATTTAATAAAGTAGTGCCAGCAGATCACTATGTGGTATTAGGCGATCATCGCGGCGATAGTTCAGATAGTCGGGTGTGGGGATTTTTACCCAAAAAGAATCTGATTGGTAAAGCAGTGGTGCGCTATTGGCCGCTCGATCGCATGGGTGCCCTAGATCCTAAGCCTACTTACGTTAAATAGCAATCTCATCGCATGGTAGGGTGGGCATTACTATCACCTAACGGCGACGCTAGGCGTACTGCAAGGTCGTCCAAAGGACTTACGACTTCGCTCAGTAACCATGCCCACCATCCAACTCTATTTGCGATGATTGATGCTGATCTGCTTTCGACTTCTGCCCTCCAGCAAGCCGAATTAATCCGTCAAAAACAAGTTTCCCCGATCGAACTCTTAGAGCTATACCTGGCTAGAATCGATCGACTGGATCCCCAAATCGGGGCTTTTTTTCATGTGGCTAAAAAGCGTGCTAGGCAAACCGCCCACACCCAAACCGAACTGCTCGCTCAAAATCCTGCCCAACTCCCACCGCTGTTTGGTTTGCCGATGGGAATTAAGGATCTGAACCCGGTGGCGGGAATGCCTTGTAGCTATGGGGTGGCGGCTTTAAAAGAGCAACCGGCAGTGACTGATGACTCCATTGTTTTGCTACTGAACCAAGCGGGTTGCAATATTCTCGGTAAAACCGCGATCTCTGAGCTAGCAGCCTTGCCTTTCAGCGAAACTCTTGGCTTTGCTCCTACTCGGAATCCTTGGAATTTGGCACATACTGCTGGAGGCAGCAGTGGCGGAGCAGCAGCAGCGGTAGCAGCGGGAATGTTGCCTTTTGCCCATGGTGATGATGGTGGTGGTTCTCTGCGAGGGCCAGCTCATTGCTGTGGCTTGGTGGGAATCAAGCCCACCCGAGGCCGGGTTTCGGATGCTCCAGTGGGTGACAGAATTACAGGTCTGGCTGCTCGAGGACCGATCGCCCGCAATGTATCTGATGCAGCAGCATTACTAGATGCCATGGCTCAAAGACTACCTGGGGATCCCTATCTTTTTCCGGCTATGGAAGATTCCTTTTTAGCAGCAGCTCAGCGGCCTCCCGGTCAGCTTAAAATCGCTGTCTGCAAATCTTTTCCGCCATTCACTGATATAGATGTGACCTATAGTGTCGCCATTGATCTAACTGCCGATTTGCTCAGTAATCTTGGCCATCAAATATCCGAGATTGAGCTAGATATCCAAGCCGCGATCGATCCGTTTATCACTGTTTGGCAGACAGCAATTGCTGCCGCAGGCGTTCCGGCTCCAGCGTTGGGTGGGTTTAATCAATGGCTGATTGGCCGATCGGGCAGTGCCGCTGATTATTTGAATGCTCTTTACAGTTTGCAATCAATTTCCCGTCAAGTGGTTGCCCGTTGGCAAGAGTTTGATGTGTTGCTTGCCCCGGTGTATCTCCATTCTACGATTGCGATCGGGGCTTGGGCTGACTTGGCTCCTCAAGAACTCTTGGCTAAGATTTGTGATTGGACGGCTCCTTGTCCGCTGTTTAATGCTACTGGTCAACCAGTGATTGTTCTGCCCGTTGCCCTAGAGCCTCAAACCAATTTACCGATCGGCATTCAGTTAGTAGGCAACTTAGGAGCCGAAGCCCAGCTCATTAGCCTTGCCGCCCAGCTAGAGCAGCAACTCGGCAAGCTCCCTGGCTCGATAGCAGTCGGCTAGGAAGGATTCTCGATCGCTTATACTGAAACTCAACAAAATTTTCTCATCTGCAAAATGTTTAATCCCCCTTGGTTTCAGCCTTTAATTTGGCTCGACTTCCGCCTAGCATTGATCCTGACTGTGGCTATGCCTTTAGTGCTATTGATTTGGGCATTCGTGAAAAAGGTGCCGGTGGCCATTACCCTCATGACCATTTACTGGCGGGTGGCTAGCTTGCTGGCAATCACGGTGTATTTAATGATTGGCAGCACTCAACTGTCTTTCTTTGCAGGCTTCGCTGCCCGTATTTTGATTCCGCTTTCGCTGTGGTTCTGGATTGATGTGAATGATGAAGTTACTGACTTACCACCCAAACCAATCAAGTTGATTTTGACGGCTTGGCGCTGGGCCATTACTAGCTACTCGATAATTGGCGCAATTTGTTTCCTGCCTTTCATGCAGTGTGGTTTTTCTAGCAGTTTACTAAAAAGCGACTATTGCCGAGCATGGTTCCAGCCACCCCTAGCATACAAAAATATTTTCCATGGTGGTATTGATGTAAGCACTTTGGGTGGATTAGGTATTGCAGCATTAGCCTTTTATGGCGTGTGTCTAGGTTATTTTTTGGTTGTGCGGTTAGGCAAAGAAGGCCGTATTGCTCTGGACTAGCTGGATTAATTAATATGATGGCAGATTTACGGGGTTCGATCGCGGTCAGTTTAGGGGCGATCGCCGGAGCCTTGAGCCGCTACCATTTAAATAGCTGGATCGTAGCCAACTGGGGAAGTAATTTCCCCTGGGGCATTTTGGCAATTAATCTGAGCGGCTGCTGGTTGATGGGGTTAATTGTGGGGCTAGTAGAAACTCGCACCAATTTGATCTCGCCAGAGGTCTATCTGTTACTAACCACTGGTTTTTTGGGCGCTTACACCACTTTTTCTACCTATGGCCTGGATACGGTTAAACTCCTGACAGAGCGCTGGCAATGGGGGATCGCTTACGCAGTGGGCAGTGCAATTGTGGGTATTTTGAATGTTCGTTTAGGGTCTATAATGGCTCATTGGTTTGCACCATAAAAATTTGCAGCCTCAAATCTGCATTACAAAAAAAATACAACTAGGGCCATGTCGCAATCTCCTCAACCCCTTGAATATGTCGAATACGGGCTGATCGCCGCTTCGTTGGTCGGCCTGGTAGTCGCGTTGGCTACGGCAAATCCGCTCATGGCAGTGATACCTACTGTGTTTGCTTTAGCGGCTAGTGCCTTCAATCGCTATCGTGCCGATCATGTAATGAGTCGGCGGTTGCAGAAGCTAACTCAAGATTTGGTGGCTCAAAATGAATATTTTCAGCAAGAAAATGTCCAAGTCCGAAATTTTGCTACGGCTCTGGTGAAGCAGACCATGGCGGCACAAAAACCCGAGTTACCGGCGGCTAGTGGTGAACTGGTCAGTTTCCAGTCTTTAGAAAAACAAGTGGGTGATCAGCAACGGTTGATGAGTTCGGTGCAAACTCATATTTCGGGAGTAGAAGGCACGATCGCCAATTTGGTAGAAGCTTTAGATGGTGCGGCGATTCCGAATCGGGTGGAGTATTTAGAACAAGCGATCGTTAAGCTCTCTCAAAAATCTGGTCTCGATCCCAACGAGATTTTGGGAGCCAGTGCGATGATGGCTGCCGGTGGAACTGGTATCGCAGCGATGAACAATGCCAATCCACCGCCAGAAATGTTCAGCTTAGCGGACTTAGGCTTAGATGAACTTTCGGCGAATCTCAGTGATGATTTAGAGGGCAACACTGCCACCAGAATGCAAGGGTTCGACTCGGGCTTTTTGAAAGATCCTGCTGCTCCTAGCATTGAAAAGATTGAGGAAGATTTAATTTCAGGAGACTTATTGGGTCTTGACCCGATTTCTGGGGACTTGGCTTCGGGTGATTTGAGTGCGGCGGAGTTAGAAGGCGGTGATCTATGGATGCGCCCGATTTGGGAGCTAAAGAAGACTCTGTTGGCTCACACCGACTGGGTGCGCTGTCTGAGCTTTACGCCCAATAACCAAACTTTAATTAGTGGCAGCTTCGACCAGTCGATCAAGCTCTGGAATATGGCCGATGGCAAGATGCTTCACGATTTGCAAGATCACCATAAGGGCGTGTTTGCCTTAGCCGTCAGCGCCGATGGTAAAACTCTGGCCAGCGGCAGTTGGGATGAAACCATTAAGCTGTGGAATATCAGTAATGGTGAGTTGATTTCTAATCTTTCTGGTCACACGGCTTCGGTGCGGTCTTTGGCTACTAGCCCTGATAATCAGCTCTTAGTCAGCGGTAGTTTTGATAATACGGTGCGGGTATGGCAGCTCTCTACTGGTGACTTGGTAAAAACAATGATGCACAAAGAGCCGATCGCGGCTATTGCTCTCAATCATACCGGTCAAATTTTAGCTAGTACTGGGGATGATGGTTTGGTGAAGCTGTGGTCGTTACAGACCGGTGAAATTATTGCTCAGCTTACTGGCAACAGTAATTGTATTTGCTCATTGGCGATTTCGCCTAATTCCACTACGGTAGTAGCGGGGACAGTGAGTGGTTCGATCGTGCTCTGGAGCCTGGATATGGCTAAGATTCAGAATAGTGATCCTCTGCAAAAGTTCAAGGCGCACTCTGGTCAAATCAATGCTTGTGTGTTCCACCCCAGTGGTCAGTATTTAATTACGGGCAGCGTAGATGGCAAGGCGCGGATCTGGTCACAGGATGTGGGTTTCAATTTGCTGCGCGAAAAGCCTCGTAAAACTCTGCGTGGTGAACCCGGTCGATCGGTAATGTCGGCGGCGGTTAGTGCTGATGGTAAGTCGATCGCGATCGGTGGTGCTGATGGCACGATCGAGCTGTGGCAGGGTTAGAGAGATTTCAATACCCGATCGGTTTTAAGTTCTATTACTTGGAGCTGAGATCGATCGGGTTTGTTTTGACTGTTCCTCAAAAACAGAAGCTTTATCGTGATCATGAGGCTCCTTAAAGGTTTGGCTGTTGCTGGTTCCGAAAATAATATTACTCAGTTCTCTCGTTGAATGACTGGTTCTACTTCCACTATTTAATGGATAATCGTTGCTTTCCCCAAAAATAATGGAGTGGATAGATGCGGTGGGCATGATTTTAATGGAACTCACTGTTGTTTGTTAAATCGATCGAATATAAAACATCCAGTTATAAGTAAGGAGGCTTGGGGAGAAAAGAGCAGGAAGCATTGGTCGTAAGGGCGGTGGTCGTCCATTAAGTGAAAATCCTGATCAGATTATTAAAGCAGAAGTCAAGAGCTGTAATGATTGTGGAGAGATTTTGCAGTAATCATTACAAGAATTAGTGCAACGTTATGACAAAGTTAGTAACAACGAAACCCCCGATCTAAACCACTCAGATCGAGGGTAATGCATTCAGCAAGAATCTTATTATTTCGGTCTAACAAAACCCGACCAAATAATATTTAGAGAGATAACTTTATAGTTATCTCTCTAAATCGCTCTGTTTTCTACGGTGTGTTACCGTCTCCGATTACAAAAACTGCATTATTGTCTTTTTTGACAAGATCTTGTCCAAGATTATCAGGGCCAAATGCAGCCAAGTTTCCATAACGACCGCGCTTCCACAACAGGACGAGCGATTCGGGGCTAGCCGCTGTAATACTTCCTTGTTGTCCAGGTTTTAAATTAAGCTGTCCTGCTGCAATAATTTTAGCCCAGTCGTTATTATTGTAAGATCTTACTGTTACTTCTTGAGTTAAATTATTGATAACCCGTACACGCCCTGTTTGTGGGGGATTTAGTTGTGTATATACTTTGACAACTTCTGCTGCTGCTTGCACTCCTGCTGCGAGACCTTGTATGAAGTCTGCTCTGGCAGGAGTAGCGAAAGATGCAGCACCAAAAGTTGAGATCATCAGGATTGCAAGTCCCACTTTCTTCTTATTTAAAGACATAAATTTCATTGATTTATCTCCAAGTCTGGATAATTTGAATTGATTCTAATTTTATTTTTAGAGAGACAGCGAACATTTTTTTTAAAAAAGAACATATTTTTAAAATTAATATTAGTTGGCTATAACATTAAGCGATATTGCTTAGGCGAAACCCCCAATTGTTGGCTAAAACACTTGGCAAAATGGCTGGGATTGGCAAAACCGCACTCGACAGTAATATCTAGAATTGAGTAACTGGGCACAGCGAGTAATTGTTTGGCTCGTTCTACTCGTTTTTGGACTAAATACTTATGAGGAGTCATGCCGATCGATAGCTTGAAAAATCGACATAAATGGTAATAGCTCATACCAAATTCTGCCGAAAGTTCTGTAAGCGTCAGATCTTCGTTTAAATGTTCGTTGATATATGTAAGCATTCGATCAATCTTGGGTGTTTGTGCCGATATCATTCTCTAAATGCACCGATTAAAAAGAAGTTTATAGTAACCATTTACGAAATTGTTTACACCGCCAGTATAAATTCTATCTCTGCCAAATAGAAGATTCTTTTCGGTGCCATTTATGGTGTCTTGGTCTGCTATTTCAGAAGTAAATTGGTTGTACAGAGATGCATTAATTACAGCCATAATTGTTAAACCTCATAGGTGAAATAACTGACTAATTAAGTACAAAAATATAGCAATCCCCAAATATTGGAAGCTCACAATTTCCCAAAATCAATTTTTGCAATAATCGATCAGAGATTCAAGAAGGATATTTAGGGATTGCCATGTAATCGATATATAGCTTCGACCACCAAATAGTTTGAGTACTTAGTTAAGTCAACAAGTAAACAATAGCTCTCCTTGCGTCAATAGATCGTCTAAAGACCGTAAAATTACCGTCAACTATCAAAAATACTTATAAGAAACGGAGGGATAACCCAGCGCAATTATGTGGACGGACAAAATTAAAAGAACTCGACAGTTCGACAGTGTAAGTTATGGAACAATATATCAAATGATTTACCCTAATCATCAAGGATTAGGGTAATACAAAAAACATGACAAAATATTAAAAAGTATTTGTTGGCAGGATTAATCAAGAGTAGATCTTGTTGGAGTGATACAATAATTTTGTGAATATGTTGAATTAATAAATCATAGGTCAAGAAATCACTTGACTGTAGAACACTTTATGAAGTATTCTTTTTTGTACAAGTACAGCAACGTTACATTTTAGTTTTGAATTGGCAAAATTCATCAATAAACAACAAGTAGTAATCAGGAGCGTGTAAAATGGCATTTGATGGAGTATGTGAAATTAGAAGAGTGGCAATGAATGCCGATAGCGGAAGAGTTCAACTTGATCTCAAGGCTACTGATGGAACATTTGATTGGAATTGGTTTCTCTGTAAACAGCCAGTAAATCGTGAAGCACTAGCTATCGGATTAGCTGCGATCACCTCTAACCGGAACGTGACTGCCTACATTGAAAATATTGGAGCTTTTGCAGAAATCACCATTTTGGGTCTTGCGAAATAGCCGAAGCTAGATTAGAAAGCTACTGGAGCATTCAGGTTTGAATACTTCCGCTTTGACAAAATACCTTATTGCTATACCAGAGTGTCATAATAATGAGCTACTACAACATTGGAACAGGAATTCATGAAGTGACCGATCCTGCTATTGGACTTCAGATGCAAGGTTTTGCTGATCCTACTCAGAAAACCGGAGGAGTTGAATCACCTCTGTTTTCAAGGGCATTTATCGTCGAAGATCGGCAGGCTGGCAAACGTATTGTTATTGTCTCTGCGGATATTTGGGCCGTGACCAATATTGTCAAACAAGAAGTGGTTCGGCGACTTCAGCAACAGTTTGGCTCACTTTACACGATCGAGAATATTTTAGTCAGCGGTACGCACACCCACAGCGGACCAGGAGGATATTCAGACTACTACATTTACAATTTGATCAACGATCGCTTTTCTAATGGAGTCGGTGGCGGATTCGACTATCAAACGTTTGAATGTATTGTGGCAGGAATGGTTGCTTCGATTCAGAAAGCTCATATCAATCTCGCTCCTGGCAAGATTTATGTGGATAAAGGTAACATCGAAGACTGCGGGCGCAATCGGTCAATGCCAGCCTATCTCAACAATCCTGAAAGTGAGCGATCGCGCTATCTGGACACTGATAATGAGATGTTGCTACTCAAATTTATGAGACTAGATCGTAGTGGGAGAGAAATACCAATCGGAGTCTTGACTTGGTATGCGTTGCATCCAACCGATCGAGGTCAAATGAACCGCATGGTTTGTGGTGATAGTAAAGGATATGCTTCGCTGCTATTTGAAGGCAGTATGGGCACAAATCCTGAACTGCCAGATACTTTCGTGGCTGCTTTTGCAAATGCGAATGCGGGAGATGTTTCAGGCAATGTTGAATATGGACAGCGACCCAATGGCATCGATGATATTGCACACATGCAAAAGCACGGCAGACAACAATTTGACAAAGCAAAGCAACTCTTTGATACTGCGTCAGAGGAGCTTGCTGTTGGTTTAGATTATCGTCATACTCATGTCGATATGTCTGCGATCGCGATCGAAAACAGCCAAGGCGCACGAACTTACCCGGCTGCGATCGGCTTATCTTTCGCGGCAGGAAGCACCGAAGACAGTGATCCAGGAACTGGACTCAGAGAAGGAATTTTAGAGGGTGAGGTCGGGGTTACAGAAAGAACGCTTCAAGTTTTATCTACTTTAGCTGGAGGAGCAGCTTATCAGTTGCCAACTTCTTTAGCCTATGGCAATGAGGTAGTTCAAGGACATCTCCCAAAGCCAATTTTATTTGCGATCGGTGCA